>JANPPB010000600.1:0-19700 GCA_031428295.1 Segetibacter sp.
GAGGTAATTAATGCACGCCAGTTTTTATTACAAGCCCAGTTAGGCGGAGTTAACGACCGGTTACAGCAACTACAGGCCACAGTAAATTTATACAGGGCGTTGGGTGGTGGAAGCAGGTAAGAAATCTCTTTCCTTCACTCACAACTTATCCTGCCTTATCAATTTCTTGTACAAACTAACCAGTCGCTGTTGCGAAATACCAAACCTGTAAAGCATATAAATTAAAAAATATACCGCTTGTGTTTTATAAACGCCATTGCTCGTATATTTTCTTGCGGAGGTAATTACAGCATCAGGCATGACAGTAAACCTTCCAATTTTTCTCAATCGCTTAATAATTTCCTGGTCTTCCAAAACAATGTGAGACTCATCATATCCGGCTGTCTTTATAAACACTTCCTTTTTTACAAACAAGCTTTGGTCGCCAAACCTGAACGAGTTAATATTAAACCTGGTAAACCAGGTGTTTGCCCGTAAAAACCAATGGTCCACATCAAACTGTAAACGGAAGCAGCCCATATCAAAACCATTATCCATAGCCTGGTTTATTAAAGCTAAATAGTTAACGGGTGGCCGGGTATCAGCATGTAAAAAGTATAGAACCTCCCCTTTTGCCAGGGCGGCCCCGGCATTCATTTGTGCAGCCCTACCCTTAGATGAGTGTATCACAATTGCACCCGAATTTCCTGCTAAATCAGCAGTGCCATCACTACTGCCACCATCAACCACAATAATTTCAATTACCTGATTTTTGGTATCATTATTTACAAGGCGACTAATGGTAGCTTGTATCATTGCAGCCTCGTTAAATGCAGGTATAATAACAGAGAGGGTCAATACTAAAATTTTTGTGGTGTCAATTGTTTTAACTCCTTTAAGCTATGAACGTTCATTCTTCTTTTCTGAAAACAAAAATATCTAAAGCGAGCCATCATAACCATCATCATCACTTAACTACTTCCACAAATCTTGCAATCAATTTTTAAAATGTTATAAAGATGGCTGTTACAAAATTAGCAGTTCAGCCAGGCCATTCTCCACCATATATTTTAACTGATATACGCCTACGTCTTGTACCGGTGGCTGTATCTTTGAGGGTAGTACTTTTTAATGTTTCCCTCTCATGAAGCTCATTCTTAAATTCATAAGCTATTTATCAATTTTACTTATGTCAACAAATATGGAGGCCCAGGTACAAAGCAAGTCATTCAATTTTGTGTTGAAAACATTATTATCTCACGATGTACCCGAAATTTTAGTACCTGCCGCAGCTAAAGCAACAGCGCAATCCATTTTTTTAGATACAAGGGAACCCGAAGAATTTGCCGTGAGCCATTTACCTAATGCCCGTTTTGCCGGGTACAAACATTTTGATGAAAAACAGTTAAGCGACCTGCCAAAAAATGCACCCATTATTGTGTATTGTGCGGTGGGTAAACGTAGCGAGAATATTACTGAACGTTTACTAAAAAGTGGCTTTACCAACGTTAAAAATATGTATGGGGGCATTTTTGAATGGGTTAACCAGGGCCATCCTGTCTATGATGTAAACAATAAACCCGTAAACAAAGTGCATGGCTACAGCAGGTTGTGGGGCCGGTTTATTGAGCGTGGCGAAAAGGTGTATTAATTCAAGTTGTAAGTACTAAGTTGTAAGTACTAAGTTGTAAGTCAGTAAGTTGTAAGTTATAAGTAAACAGTAAAAAAGCCGTCATGCCGGGCTACCCGGTATCTCATGAGGCCTTACCCTCCCGATAAATCTTGAAGGCCTCACCCTCGGTCCCTCTCAGAAAGTAAGGAAGGCCATTGAGTATAAATCTGAGAACAAAAACTAATCGCAAAATAATAGAGCCGTCATGCCGGGCTACCCGGTATCTCCTGAGGTCAAACCCATCGTCCGATTGGCTATCTGAGCGGGCTCGGTACATCTCTAAAGAAAAAGGGAATACGTGATAGGGTGACTTCACCCCCGTCCGACCAGTCATCCGGGTGGGCTCGGTCGCTCTCCAAAGGAGAGGGAAGCCGTGATGAATCCAGGTAAAATGCCTCGTAAACTTGTATCGGGAGAACAAGCAAACAAAAAATGCTTGTTATGAGGTTTCTTTTAAAACTGGTGCCCGGCTTTTATTAGTTGAGGAAACTCTTTTTGGGTCTTTTTGATCTCCGGTATACTAACCATATTAACATAACCACTACCCGGGTTTTTAATTATGTAATCCTGGTGGTAATCTTCCGCCTTCCAAAATTTATTAAAAGACATCATTTGCACAGCAAGCGGTTTATTGTATTTACCTGATTGTTTTAAGCGGTTCATATAATTTGTTGCCGCCTGCCGCTCTTTGTCGTTGCGATAAAATAATACGGAGCGATATTGTGTTCCCCTGTCGTTGCCCTGCCCATTAATTGAAGTGGGATCCTGGCCTGCAAAATACACCTCCACTAATTTATCATAACTAATCTCGGCCGGATCATAATAAACATTTACTGTTTCGGTATGCCCTGTCTCACCCGTTTCAATTGATTCGTATGTTGGATTTGCTGTGGTACCTCCGGCGTAGCCCGACACCACTTCTTTAACTCCCTTAATGCTTTCAAATAAAGCCTCTTCGTGCCAGAAACATCCGGCAGCAAAAGTAGCCTGGCTATATTTTGATAATTCTTTATCGCTTAACGGCTTTGGTGCTACTGAAGGCCTGTTTGCTTTTTGACTACAAGCCGCAAAACTTAACATCATAAATAGCATTAGGGGAGCAGTAAATTTTTTCATGTTGTTTTTAATAAATCTACGATACTGGTAATTATAGGGTTGTTAATGATTAGCAATAATGAGGAGTGAGCTATAAGCCAAGGCTAAAGATTAGTGCATAAGGAAATGTGTCAACTTTTTTCAGTACATGACCATTTTAATGGCGATGGCATTGCATTACAGGACCGAATCAAAAAAGGACTAAAATAGAGAGACAACTTACCTGGTAACAAGATTAGGATTATTTAATTGTATAGTTTGAATATCTGCGCCGCCTGTTTGCAATCCTTCAGAAGTTGCTTCAAATTTTAAATTGTCCTGGTTTGTTCCGGCTTGTATGATCACCTGGCACTTTCCATTGAATAAACTTCGCTGCCAGTCACCATTCATATAGTTATCCGGCTGATGGCTGCTGGGGTCTCCATTTCCAACACCTATTATTTTGGCATCTCCTTTTATTTTAAATTGAATAAGATTATTAGCATCCGGAACTTCCTTACCCTGCCTGTCAACCACGCTTACATTCATTACCGATGCATCTTTGCCATCTGCTTGCATCGTTGTTTTGGACGGGGTTAATAATACTTTATAAGCTGCGCCGGTTGTTTGAACGTTTGCAGTTATGCGCCTGCCATTTTTATAAGCAACTGCTTCTAAAACGCCAGCCTGATAAGGCACACTCCATTGCAAATGGCTATTGCGCGGCATTACTTTCTTGCCCAAACTTTTTCCATTTAGAAACAACTCAACATTATCGGCGTTGCTGTTTACCCATACATCAACCGGCTGTCCTTCTTTTCCTTTCCAGTTCCAGTGAGGAGATATGTGCAGCACATCTTTATCGCTCCACCATGACTTATAGTAGTAATAAATATTTTTCGGAAAACCGCATGCATCCATTACACCAAAGTGCGAGCTGATATTTGGCCATTCGTAAGGAGTTGGTTCACCACGATAATCAAAGCCGGTCCATATAAAGCCACCCATCCACCAGGAATTTTCTGCAGCTAACGGCCACCATTCTTCGGCCTTGCTTGCCCACCATGGAGCTGTAATATCCTGGTCGGGAAGATATGCCCTGATACTGTCTTTTACATAGATGCCGCGTGTAGTAACCGTACTCCCCATCTCGGTACCAAGCACAGGCTGGGTGGGATGATCGCGATGATAATCTGCAACGGCAAATTGCCTGTAGTTAAAACCCCTTACAGGAATAACTTCGTTAACCCCTGTAAACACATTTGCAACATCGGCAGCATAGGTGCTTGTGCGTGTGGGATCAAGCTCCTTTTGTTTTGCTAACAATGTTTCAGCTATTCGTTTTCCCGTAGAGTTGGTATGAATATATCCTTCCTCATTGCCTATAGACCATAAGAAGATACTGGCATGGTTCCGGTCGCGTTTTAGCAATCGTTCAAACTGGTTTAGGTACTCGGAGCTGCTGTTTAACAAACGTTGTTCATTAACCACCAACATGCCTAAGCTATCACATGCATCAAGAAGCTCAGGTGTAGGGGCGTTATGGCTTGTACGATATGCATTAGACCCCATCTCTTTTAATAACTGAACGCGATAATATTGTAAATAATCCGGCATGGCACTGCCAACACCTGCATGATCCTGGTGGTTATTGGTGCCCTTTACTTTTACACTTTTACCATTTACAAATAGTCCTTTGGCAGCATCAATGGTAATGGTACGAATGCCAAACCTCATCTTAGTAGTGTCTGTAATTTTACCACCGCTTTTTATAACAGGAATAACCCGGTAGAGATATGGATCTTCAACAGACCATAGCTTTGGATTTGCCACTGCAATAGTTTGCTTTATAGTTTTACTTTCATTAATTGCTAACGAAACCGGTTGCTCTTTTGTTCTTCCGATGATACGTCCTTCACGATCTGTTATATAAGCTGAAACAGTACCAGCAGCTAATGCAAGATTCTTATTTTGAACTGTAGTTTCTATAGTAATGGTTGCATTGTTTTTAGCAACATCGGTATACACAAAAACTCCATCGTTTTCTATGTGCAAATTATTGTATTGATTAAGCCACACATGCCGGTAAATACCTGCACCTTCATAAAACCAGCCTTCGTATTGAGATGCATCAGCACGTACAACTATTACATTGTCTTTATCGTAGTTAATGTAGTCAGTTATATCGTAAGCAAAACCTACATAACCGCTTTGATTGTTGCCCACAAAAATTCCATTAAGCCAAATATTCGCATCTCTGAAAACACCATCAAATTGAATTTGGAATCGTTGCCCGCTATCAACCCGCGATATTTTAAAATGTTTTCTATACCAACCAACACTTGTTTCAGGATAAAGACCTCCTACAGGTTTATATCCGTGAGACATAACATCGAAACTGCGGTTGTTTACAAAGGGCAACTCCACCGCCCAATCATGCGGAAGGTTGAGTTTTCGCCATTCACTGTCGTTAAATTTATTTTCTATTGCTGTGCTATCGGCTTTACCGGTTTTTGAAAAGATATTGGCAATTTTATAATTAAAATCTTTAGCCGGATTATTTGCATTGCCTAAATGAAATCGCCAGCCATCATCAAAATTTATTTTTTTTCTGGATAAAGATGCTTGCGCACCTGAACTTATATAAATAAGCGAAGCAACTATGAAACACAAAAACATGCTTAAAACTCTCATACGGTTACAATAATTTCTATTACCCTAATAAATTCCTAATTACTTTTTATAATCCATGCAGACTCCACTTCAACACTTAATGGCTTACCTAACTGATCAGCAATAAACTCATGACCGAAAGTGAACTCTATTTTTTCAGTTTCAGCTATTTCAAGTTTACCTGTTGAATTTGCTTTAAACCAAAGGGGCAAAAAGCCAGGATAAGGACGAGGCAAAAGCAAGGTAGAATCAGGTTTAAAATCTGTTAGCAGAATTTCAATCTCGTTATATTGATTAGAGAGTGTACATGTAGCGGCAAAAGATTTAGCATCGCTGGTAACAAATGCAACCCTTAACTTAACCGGAGATGAATGATCAGTTCTGGCTCTTATTACTATTCGATCTGATTTAGAAAGCTCTTCTATTCTTCCTTTTAACTTATCTGAAAAGTTGAACTGCCATCCCATAATATTATTGGCTAATGGCTTACCTATGGTGGCTTTTAACACCAATTTCTTTGAATTAAAAGCAGTGAAATATTCAACCTTATTATTTCTCCAATCCGGATTATAAAGGTTAATGCTGTTCCTGTCGGTTGTTGCATCAAAAATGTATAAATAACTATTTCCAGCAGCAACATAAGTTTCATAAGCTTCATGAACAATTGCGTCCCAGGCATAAGGATTGCCTTTATGATTGCCTGGAAAAACAACATAATTATTATTGGCTTTTTGTATAATTATCCTGTAATTCAGTACACCTGCAGTAACCATATCTGCAGGCACTTCTGCTGTGTAATCATAAGCTGTTTTTGGTTGCATCGTAAGTGTTGTCCACCTGTTAGCAGAGCTGCGCATTTCAACAGTAATTTTATCCAGGCTGTCAACTCCAACAATCTTTGTTGAAATGGTGAATGCTTTACCACCTGTCACTTCAGAATAGGGAGAATGGACAACGATTGTTTCGTTTGTTGTTTGCAGGGGAGCTATAAATTCTTTAATGCTTAATGGATAATCATGGGGCTTTCCTTCAATGGATTGCCTTGTTAACAAGTATGTTCCGGGTTGAATAGTGAAATGATTGGCAGTTGCTGTTGTTGTATAATGGTTTCCACTATCCATACCAAAAACTTTAAAATCATTTCCTAACTCAGGCAGTGTTATGTGCATTGGCTGCTTTCGCCACTGGATTGTTGTTACTTCTTTTTTGGGCGATGCTTTCTCAAAAGGATCACGAATTTGTATGGCATCGGGTAATACTTCCAGTCTCCAAATTCCATCACTAACCTTATCTAAAAAGTATGCACCATAACCCTGGTAATTTACTACCGGGCTACTGCCAAAGCCGGCAAGATGCTTTAGCTGGGCTATAGTTTTTGGTTGCGTTGTTGTAGTATTAGAATAATAAAATTCTTCTTCAGCATTCATCTCACTTAACAAGTTCTTATAACTAACCCTAAAAACATCAAATGAGCTATCTGCAGGATATGCACCATAGCTTTTTAAACGGGGTACTTTATGAAAAACCTTTGAAGCTATAAGCAGACTAATAGCTTTAGACGGAGTATAGGCAAGATTTACATAATGCGTTTGATACTCAGTATTTGCATAAGCAGTTGCCATGGGGTCGTAAGCAAATTGAGTAGCCCATTGAAACCCGGCTGTTCTAAAACTTCTTGCCATTGCTGGATACATGTAGGGTTGCAAAACATCTGCTGCATCAAATTCATAAACCATACGTGCCCTGTTTCTATATTTGGCAATGGTATCGCCAAAGGGTATTTTATACAAATCTACATTTGGTAAAAAGTTTCCCTGCAATGTTCTGTTAGCAACAAGTCCGGTTGGGTACCATTGAAAGCTATGACCATTTACATCAGCGTTTGCAACGGCGTCAGCATACAATGGAGATTCGCTAATGTTATAGAATACGGGCTTATTCCACCCGGTACTTCTTACTGCTTTTGCCATCCGGTTTACGTACTCTGTAGTTTTTATTTTTGGACCGCTATGATGTGGCTCATTATTTATTTCCATAGCCACAACATTAGGATCGTTGCCATAAGTAAGCTTAGTGTATGGATTAATATGTTTAAAAAATTGGCGCAGGTAATTTTCCTGCGCCCTTATTGCTGTATCATTTACTAATGCTTTTTGCTTACCGTAAAGGCTTGAAAAACTGCCTGTGTTTATATCCTTTTCAGGATAACCATTTCCCCAAAAAGCAATAGGTGTAATTAATACTTTAATGTTTCGCATTTTTAACTTCGCCAATAAGTAATCAAACAACAGTAGATGTTCATTCTGTAATAAATTGCCCATAGAATCCGAAATCTCTGTATCCCACACATGAACACGAAAAGCATCCAATCCCAATCTTGAAAAATGATAGACATCCTGGTCTATTGCTTTTTCCAAATCAACATTTAATGCTTTGTGCGAACGATAACCAAAAGCAAATGGCACCGTATAATTAACCCCGAAAAAAGCAGCTTCGGCATTTGAACGCTTATATCTTATTACACCCTGCTTATCAACATATATATCATTATCACTCTCTCTATTTTGACTGTAAGCAACAGTTATAACGAAAGAAAATAAAATTAAAACACAGTAATATTTTGCTTTTTCCATTTCAACTTATTGCAGGTTCTACAAGTATATTTTATAAAGGTTTAATTATGCTGGATGGGAGCAAGCCAAACAGGATTATCCCATAGCCTTCCCCTTATTACATTAGCGCCACGATTTTTAAATATTAAAAAAGGATCTTTCACAACACCAGAGTCTTTATACACCCCACCATAATCCTGCACGTAATTAACAAAAGACAGGTCAGCACCCATTACAAACTTATACCGCTGGTAAAACACCTTATATCAGCAGACGGTTGTGGAGTTTGGCTAAATGTATTAGCTGTTTCCGAAGTTTTTGAACAACCACTAATATTAAAATACAACAAACCCAGAGGAAAAATGTATAGGATACTATTTGCTTTCATAATGCATATTTTTTCATGCCCTATTACATCGAAGCTACAATCATTAACCTGTACAACTCATTAACTTGATTGGGGATTGCTTATTTTATTTATGACGAATATGTGTTGGGTTAATAAAAACTAAGTAAGAAGCACAGCTAATGCTGTGCTTCTTATGGTTCCGGGATTCAATATTTTCTGCACTAATATCCCGGTGTTTGAGTAAGCTTTCCTTTGCTTGCATCTAAAGCATATTGAGGTATTGGAAACAAAAATTCAGAAGCTGCAGGCGGCGGTGTTTTACCTACAGATTGTAGGGCAGTCTGCCATTTGCCATGCCTTACCAAATCCATCTTCCTTTGTCCTTCCATAAACAAATCCCATCCTCTTTCTCTTAAAATAGCATCGTTGAATGCCGCTTTAGAATCAATATCAGTTGCAGAAAGGGCTGCTATTCCGCCATGTTTTGTACGCACTTCATTTACCAAGGCAATGGCTTCTGCAGTAGGGCCGCTCTGGTTATTAATTGCCTCAGCAAGCATTAGTATTACATCAGCATATCTGGCAAGCGGAATATCGTTGCCGTGTGCAAAGACAGTATTTTCATCATCAGGATATTTCATAATTACCGGCCCTTTCAAGCCATTTGCCTTATTTTTTAATTGGCCACTTGTGCTTGTGTATGAAGGGATAAGCATTTCTCTTCTTTTATCTGCAGGGTCAAAAGACTCGTAAAATTTCCATGTTGCAGAAAATGCCTGCGACCATCCACCATTTTTTTGTGTAATGCCGGGGCAATCGCCTA
The DNA here is from genome assembly GCA_031428295.1 of Segetibacter sp. GTDB lineage: Bacteria > Bacteroidota > Bacteroidia > Chitinophagales > Chitinophagaceae > Segetibacter. Next base: position 9,183 of record JANPPB010000600.1, read on the forward strand.
AAGTATAATAAGTCCAGGCATTCATATTTCCTTTTGCATCGCCGCCATCTGCGTTAGCATCCACTGACAAAGCAAAAATGGTTTCATTGTTCCGCTCGGTAGCCGTTCTGAAAAGATCTTTGTAATTACTAACAATACTATACCCCAATACACCAACTTCTCTGCCTGATGCTTCTGCTTTTTGCCAGTTTTTCTCGTTCAGGTACAAGCGTGTGAGTACGGTTAAGGCAAGCCCTTTATTAAATCGTCCGTATACACTTGCTGTTTTTGGCAAATTATCTGCTGCAAACCGCAGGTCTGCTGCTGCGGCTGCTGTGTATGCAACTCTTGTCGGACGGGTAAGATCGTATTCTGCTTCAGTGCCAATCTTTGCAGGATCTAACAAAACAGGTACCGGCCCATACATGTGCAGCAGGTAATACATCAGCCATCCTCTTGCCATTTTAGCTTCTGCTATCCATAAATTTTTATTAGACGTACTAACAGTGGTCGATTTTTCAAGATCACCTATAATTTTTGTGATCCGCGTAATAAATCTGATTTGTTCAAAATGGTTTTTGTTTCGTGATATGGCTTTTAAAAAATCAAAGTTTGCCGTACTGAAGCCCGTAAAAAATCCACCCCAATCCATAAACTTTTCCATGATGTCGGTAGGGGCATCAAACAATTGAACATTGCTCATTTCAAAGCCATGTATCGCGTATTGAGCCTGTGTTCCATTGGTATATTGCCATTTAGCCTGAAAGGGTTTATACACTTCCATAGTATACGATTCAAAATCGGCTTCTGTTTGTGGAAAATTTGCGGGAGATAATGAACCCAGCAATTTGGGCTCAAAATTCTTTGTGCAGCCACTCAATAAAAGAACGGAGGCTGAAAGAGTTAAGAAAAATATTTTTTTCATAATGATTTTTTTTTGTTGATTAAAAACTTGCTTTTAAACCCATAGAGATTGTTCTGGCCATAGGATATGGTGCTGGCGCACCTTTAACACCACGGGTCAAAAGCTCCGGATCTCCTATTTTATAGTTGGTAATGATAAAAGCATTTTGCAAGTCTGCATATAGGCGAATGCTTTTCACATATTTGGCTATTACGCCCGAATTCAAACTATAGCCTAATGTGATGTTACGGCAACGAACAAAGTCTGTTTTTTCAAGCCTGGTATCTACTCCGGCAAATAAGCCTAAGGCCGATTCATTGTAAGCCACGCCTGGTAATTTTCCTGAAGGATTGCTTGTTGTCCAAACATCAGCCTCTTGTTTAATGCCGCCTGTACCAGCTAACAGATTAGCCGGATCGCTCCACTGCATGTTGTAATTATATCCATATCCTCCATATTGAGCGTAAAAGAAGACACCTAAGTCAAGCTTTTTATAACGGATTGTATTGCCAAAACCAATAGATGCTTTTGGATCAACACGGTAACGAACTATATCTTGCTCATTTAAAACTTTATCATTATTCAGGTCTGTAAATATGGGAGAACCCGGCTTTTTAGCTGCAGAAGGCTGCCATGCCGAAGCGGTTTGACCAATCTGCAAAAGCCCATTTGTTTTAAAAACATAAATAGAATTAACAGCGTCCTGTATTTGTGCTCCTTTAGGTAAATCTGTATTAGCGAAACGTTCTTCCCAGTTCCATTGCGAAGTAGAGAAGTTTATTATGCTGTTCCATTGAAAGTTAACTGAACGGTAATTGGTAGTATTCAGTCCTATCTCAAAACCCTTTCTTACCTGGTGTGCGCCGTTGGTTGGTTCTGTTGAGATAAATGATAAAGGCCCTGTATTGTTATCAGTTTTTAATATCCTGGTTAAATCGTCGCGAAACCACTCAACTGAGCCTGAAATTCTGTCTTTAAACAAACTAAAATCAAGGCCCACGTTTTTCATAATTGTTTTAGGCCATTGCAGGTTTGGATGATCCAAGGCATTTTGATAATATGCCGTATAATTTGCAGAACCATTATCAAAGCTTAATACAAAAGGATCCGGGATAAAAGTGCCATAAGCAAGGGTGGCAAAATCAAGATTGCCCACTATACCGTAGCTGGCCCTAAGTTTTAATAAATTAATTGCTTTTATATTTTTTAGGAATGATTCATTTGAGGCTTTCCATGCAAGTGAAACACCGGGGAAACCTGCGAATTTATTCTGAGGAAAGAAGTTGCTATACCCGTCCCTACGAAAGGAAAGTGCTACAACATACTTATCATAAAAATCAAATGATGCCCTTGAGAAAAATGAACGCTTATTATCCCAGGTGTTGTAAGAAGATACATTGAACTCTTTTCCGGAAGATAAAGCCGTAGTACCAATAGCATCTTTCATGTCTTTAGCTTCTTCAGTAAAGCCATAAGAATCACGGGGATATTGTCCCACACCTGCCACAGCATCAATATTTACAAAATCAGAGAGTGACTTTTTCAAAGACAGGTAAGCCTCCATAGTCTGGTATTGCCTGTATGATTGGCTTAACGCTCCACGAGTACGTAATTGCTGATCGAAAAAAGTAGTGGATGGTATAAAGAATGTACGGGTAGCCTGTTCTGTATTATTACCATACAAAATTTTACCGGTTAGTAATTTTGGGATGATGTTTATATCTAAAGAAAGATTGGCAAACATCGCATTGTAATTGGTTTTGTCTGCTATATCCAGCAGCGAAACAGGATTGCCTGTAGTGTTGAGCGTGGTTAGTGAATACTTACCTGCGCCATCGCGAATAGGAATAGTGGACGGATATCCTAAGGCAGCCTGCAATGCTCCAAAAGCCTGGCCTCCTGCACCACCTGTTTGCCATCCTGCCGTAGAGTTTTGATAGTTGCTTCTTGACGTATTTATATTGGTGTTAAGCGTAAACAACTTAGATAACTTAACCGATAAATTCATTTTACCTGTATACTTTTCCAAACCTGAGCTCTTTACCGTTCCAATCTGATTAAAATAATTTCCGGAGAAATAATAAGTGACCTTATCGGTACCACCATTAACACCAACAGTGTGGTTATCAATGCTTCCATCTCTTAATATATGATCCAGCCACTTAGTGCCTTCTCCTGCACTTTGTATCTGCGCATCTGTATATGGAGCCGCAAAAGTTCCGGGTGCAGTAGCCCCAAACGGCGCCATATTATTGTTGATTAAATACTGGTCTTTGCGAAACTGATTATAATATTTCATGTACTCAGTAGCTGTAAGCGGCTCGAAGTAATCCATATTTTTTACCCATGAATGACTACCGTCATACGTAACATTTGATCTTCCTGCAGTACCTTTTTTGGTGGTAATAAAAATTACCCCGTTGGCAGCAGCTACTCCATAAATAGAAGCACTTGCATCTTTTAGCACTTCAATAGATTCTATATCATCAGGATTTAGGCCGGCAAAACCGCCTCTACGCACACCATTCAGTTCTCCTCTGGCAGCACTTCCTATGCCTGGTTCAAGACCTTCGTAGGGCATAGCTATCCCGTCAACAATAATTAAAGGATTACCACGACCACGTATGGAGAGATTGATATTTCCACCAGGTTCAGCGCTTTGCTGTACTACCCGTAAACCTGCAGCACGGCCAAAAAGAAGTTGTGCTACCGAATTATTAGCCGCAGAAGGCACATTCTTTGGGTCTACTTTGGAAATTGAAAGCGTAAGGTTTTTTCTGGATGTTGCTCCATAACCCACAACTATTACTTCATCCATGCTGTTTGTAGCTGCAGTCATTGTAAGGTTAACAGATGTTCCTGACCCTACTTTTATCTCCTCATTGGTGTACCCAATATACGAGGCGGATAAAACATCATTAGGAGTTGCGATAATGCTAAATGAGCCATTTGCATCTGTTACTACCGACTTATTCTTCCCTTTAATGGTAATAGTAGCTCCACTCAGTGGTTCTCCCGAAGAAGATTTTAAGGTTCCCTTAATGGTTTGTTGCGCAAACACACCTGTACTTAATAGTACAGCGGTAAGTGTGGTTAAAGCAAATCGCACCAGTTTCGTTTTCATTTTCATCGTTTGCAATTTTAGTTTTTAGAATTATTTTTTAACTTAAAAGCAAAGAGGCTTACAAAAACATGCAGGAATATCCGGGGGCAATTCACGCAAGCAATTCTTTGTCATTTTCAGGGTTCAAGATAGATTTATGATGCTGCAAGGGCTTGTTCAAACGTGCATACTTTTAGTTCAAATAACCTAAGTTTAGGTTTAGATAGGGGATAAACGTCAATGCGAGGGGAAGCTACCGTGTGTAGACATCACTTTTTTAAATTTGCTCTGTAAGAGCTGCCTGTTTATAGAAATTGGTATATCAAAATTTATAAAAGCTCCGTAGGTGCTTCCTGGTACTCAAATTATAGGGGGCACCTACGGAGCCCGGAAAATTTTAAATTTTTGTTTTTCCTACAAACAGGTTGCTCCCGCTGGAGCAAAAAGCCAATTTCCATATAACCATTTAAATATCTTTTATCACATTTGTGTAAATACTGTTGGTGGGGAGAAACGTCGAAGCAATGAAGCGAAGATTGTAAACAAGTTGCTCCGCTGGAGCAAAAAGCCAATTCCATCATGAAACATTTAATATCTTTTATCGCATTTGTGTAAATAAGGTTGGCGAGGAGGAACGTCGAAGCAATGACAAAAAGATTGTGTTTTAGTTTATCTTACGACATTACTTCAGCGCTTTTTAAATGAACTTTACCTTTACATTTAATGATTGCTTCCGGCTTACATGCGTTTTTATCTTAAATACTATAGGTTCGTCACATGGATTATTCTTTTTTTTCCACTCCTTTGCAGGTCACAGGCTCCCAAACTAGTTTTTAAACATATTTCAACCGATCAGGGTTTATCGAACAGCACTATAGAAACAATATTTCAGGATAGCCGGGGATTTATGTGGTTTGGTACCCGGGATGGGTTGAACCGGTATGATGGTTACCAAATAACCATTTACCGGTATAATGCTAAGGACACCAATAGCATTAGCGATAATTTTATAAGTTGTATTTATGAAGACCGCAATCACACACTGTGGATAGGGACCATCAATGGGCTAAATGAATTTGATGTTGCAAAAAATCGCTTTACCCGTTACAAGCACCAGGCAGGTAATGCTACAACGCTTACACATAACCAGGTTACCAGCATTAAAGAAGACAAAAACGGCAATTTATGGGTGGGCACTTTTGGCGGAGGGCTTAACCGGTTTCATTCCCGCCAAAAATTGTTCAGTAGTTTTCGTCATTCCGCAAGCCCTAAAAGTTTGAGCGATGACCGGGTAAACTCAATTTACGAAGACTCGAAAGCTAATTTATGGGTGGCAACAGAAAAAGGACTTGATCTTTTTCTGCCACCAAAACAGCAATTCGTTTTTTATCAACCGTCTGCTAATACCGGCATTAGAAATATAGCTGAAGACAAGGATGGTTATTTGTGGCTGGGTACTGAAGAAAAAGGACTTTTAAAATTTCAACCGCAACAAGGTCACTTTTATACTTATCAGCATCAGCAAACCAATAAGTTAAGTCTTGGCTCCAACCAGGTTAGAACTATACTTGTTGGTATAAAAGGAAGTATCTGGATAGGCGGCATCAACGCAGGGTTAAACCTGTTTCATCCCCCAACCAACTCTTTTTTTAATTACCAAAATGAACCTGATAATGCGTTAAGCCTTTCTCAACGTACAATATCAGCACTATTTGAAGACAACCAGGGGAATTTATGGGTAGGTACACACAGAGGTGGAGTGAATTTATATACCCCTTCTGCATTAAAGTTTACACTTTTTCGCCAGGATGGTAATAAAAACAGCTTAAGCTATAATGATGTAAGAGCTTTTTGCGAAGACCACAAAGGCAATATCTGGATTGGTACAGATGGAGGGGGGTTAAATTTATATGACCGGAAAAATCAGAGCTTTACACACTTTCTTCATAACCCGTATGATGATGGCAGCATTGGCTCTAACGAAGTATTACACGTTGCACAATACAGCGATGGAAACTTATGGGTAAGCACCTGGGGTGGCGGGCTTAATGTATTAGAAGCACGAAGTAGTCGCTTCAAACATTTTACCAACGATCCTGCAGATAGCACATCCATCAGTTCAAACTACATACAAAAGACTTACGAAGACCGCAACAAAAACCTCTGGGTAGCTACCTATTATGGTGGGCTTAACTTATTAAACCGCAAGACACAAAAGTTTAGACGCATCGTGGCTTCACCGGATGGGAAAAGCCGGTTGCAGGGTAATAATATAGTGTCAATAGAAGAAGACAGAATAGGAAACTTATGGATAGGTACTGATGATGGCGGGCTTAATCGTTATAATATCGAAACAAAAACCTTTGATCACTATTTTAATAAAGAAGAAAAATCGCCTGACCTGCGTGTGTTGTTTACAGACAGCAAGGGAAGGTTGTGGGTAGGGCAGGCCGGCTTGTATCTTTTTGATGAAGCCAAAAATAAATTTTCTTTAGCAACCACCGTTGGCGGGTTAGCCACTGAATATATAAAAGGCATCACAGAAGATAAACAGGGGATTTTATGGATTTCCACCTCTAACGGACTTACCCAATTTGATCCCGGGAAAAGAACTTATAAAAAATACAATACATCTGATGGCTTACAAGGTCTGGAGTTTGAAGCCAATGCCTACCTGAAAACAAAAGACGGACAAATGTTTTTTGGAGGTGTAAATGGATTTAATAGTTTTTATCCTGAGCAGATACGTATCAATTCATTTATTCCACCGGTACGTTTAACAGAATTCCAGATTTTTAATAAAAAGATACTGCCTTCGCAGGAAGGCCCCATACAAAGCGATATTAGCTTAGCCAAAGAAATAAAGCTGGATTACAAGCAATCCACGGTTTCGTTTGGATTTGCTGCTTTAGACTATACGGCCCCGGAAAACAATCAATATGCGTATAGATTAGAGGGACTTGAAGATAACTGGAATTTTGTTGGTACAGATCATAAAGCATCCTACACCAATCTTGATCCGGGAACTTACACATTCAGGGTGAAAGCCTCCAACAATGATGGTGTATGGAATGAAAAAGGCGCCGCCGTCAAAATAATCATAACTCCTCCTTTCTGGCAAACATGGTGGTTTACGGGTTTAATGGTATTGTTATTTTTCTCCGCCATAATTGCTTACTACCAGTTTAAACGAAGGCAGGAAATAGCAAAATTAGAATTGGCAAAACGAGAAGAAATGCAGCAGATGCAACTTCAATTCTTCACTAACATATCTCACGAGTTCCGCACACCTTTATCGTTAATCCTGGGGCCATTGGAAAAATTACAAAAGGAAAATAAGCAGCCTGACTCTTCACATTACTATAAAGTGATGCACCGGAATGTAAACCGCATGCTTGAGTTGATTACCGAACTAATGGATTTTAGGAAAGCCGAAACAGGTAGCCTTAAACTAAAAGTGATGCCCGGCAACCTCTCTTCGTTTTTAAAGGAGATAGAAGAAGAATTTCTGGACGTAGCCGAGGAGAAAAAAATACAATTCAACATTCAGGTGCCGGAGGGTATTGGTGAAGTTTGGTTCGACCGGCAGGTGCTGGAAAAGATCATCATTAACCTGGTGAGCAATTCTTTTAAATACACGGGAGATGGAGGATCAATTGAGGTAGAAGTATTACCATCTTTGGAAAACTTTAAACCTTCATTCACCAATGAGTTAGTAATTAAGAATGAGTACAAGGCTAAGCGTTGTATCTATCTGAAAGTTATGGATAACGGTATTGGCATTTCTCATGATGCTATTCAACATTTATTTGAGCGTTACTATAGAATAACTGAAGCACACATGGGTTCAGGTGTTGGCTTAGCCTTTGTAAAAAGCCTGACTACTTTGCACAAAGGAAATATTTTCGTTTACAGTGAACAGAACAAGGGCACAGAAATTATTATTGCTTTACCAATAGATAAAGCTGACTATACAAAGGAGGAAAAATGGATAAAAAGCCCTGAAGCTGATGTTCGGCTTGAAAGCATTCAATATAAATATGAGCATACCGAAGTTGATGAAAGAATATCTGAAAAAACCTCAGAAGCACATCCTCCATTTCAAAAGCAAATCATACTTATTGTAGATGATAATATAGAATTAAAAGATTTTATAAAAGATAGCCTGAAACTACATTATCAAATTATAGAAGCAAAAGATGGAATGGATGGTTTACAAAAAGCCAAAGAGTATTTTCCTGACCTTATTATTAGTGATGTAATGATGCCGGTAATGGACGGTATTGAATTTTGCAAACGCCTGAAAGAAGACATCAATATCAGTCACATTCCATTTATGATGCTTACAGCAAAAGATGCTTTGGAGGCGAGAATAGAAGGAACAGGCTCAGGAGCAGATTTTTATTTTTCCAAGCCCCTTAGCATTGACCTGCTGTTGCTTAATATCCGCAATATTTTTGATCAAAAGCAAAAGCTAAAAGCCCGTTATATAAATGATCATCATGCTGAAGCTAAGGAGCTTGTACACTCCGCAAAAGACAAGGAATTTCTGGACGAGTTGCTTGGTATAATTGATGCACAACTTACAAATCCTGAATTAGATGTTGAGATGATTTGCAATGGTATTGGCATGAGCCGAACAAAGCTGTATCAAAAAATAAAAAGCATTACAGGCCAGTCAATAAACGATTTTGTACGCACTATACGCTTACGCAAAGCCATTGAAATTATGACGCACGAAGATGTATCACTGGCTGATGTAATGTTTAGGATTGGCATACAAACCCAATCTTATTTTACAAAAGCATTTAAAAAAGAATTTGGTAAAACACCCACACAATTTTTGCAGGAGTTGAAAAAATAAGAAAGTTTATCATACCCATATTGTAAGAAGCCAATACCGCATTATTTTTTTGATTTTAAAATACTGTTATATACAATCTTAATAATATTATTTGCATTCGGCCCTTTTTGTACAAAACCGCTTAACGGATCAGCAGCAATAATTTGCTCCAAAGCCTTGCCTTCATCCATTTGTTTCTTTACCCTGTCTCTTATTGTTGTTAGCATTAAATTGTAATCAATTAAATCCTGTTTGTTTGATAACTGCCCATGACCGGGAATTATTACTGTGTTCACATTTATCAGGCTAATAACAGAATCTATTGTTTCTATCATTCCATTAATATTCCCGCCCTGGGGTTCATCAATAAATGGAAACCCATATCTCACAAAAACATCCCCCATGTGTATCACATCCGATTGTTTAAAATAGATAATCGCATCGCCATCCGTATGTGCATTGGTAATGTGAAAAATCTGTATAGTTTCTCCATTGTAATAAAAAGTCATTGACTTTGTAAAGGTGATCTTTGGTAATCCTGCCGGAGAATATGCTTTCTGGGTGTGCGGTGGCAAGCCAAAAAACTGATCGGCCTCCATACGTTTACGACTGTTTTCCTGGGAAACGATAATGGCTCCCTCGCCGCCAAAGTTTTCATTGCCTCCTGAATGATCGCCATGCCAGTGTGTATTTATAATAAACTGAACCCTTTTATCTGTAAGGCTTGCGATCGCAGCTTTTATTTTTCCGGTTAAAGGTGCAAACTGATCATCAATAATAAAACTGCCATCATTACCAATACACAGGCCTATGTTTCCTGCACCCCCTCCTTGCAGCATATAAATTGACTCTGTAAGTTTTGTTGCTTTAATTTGAACGGAGTCAAAATTCTGAGCATAAGAAGCATTTAACATTAGTAGGCCTGCAATTAATAGGAACAAGTAATGTTGTTTATAAGAGAAGTATGATTTGTGTATTGAAGTATTATTTTTCATTATTATCGGTTTTATAACTATTCAGTCCTAAAACTAAACCCGTCTCCTTTGATTCTTTGCTTTTTACTTTTTATTTTTTTGCTGTATCGTCCGCATTTGACACTGTTTTAAAAAATCGTCTTTTTGAGTGTTTTTTTTGTGAATAACATTCCGTTTTTGTGCAATACAATAGCCTGTAGTATTAGGTTGTAGCCTATTGTCAATTCAACTTTGCAGTTCAATATTTACATTGGACATTCAAGCACTCCTACAAACATTACTGCAAACAATAGAAAGGTTAGAAGCAAGGGTAGCTGTGCTTGAAGCAGAAAATGCCCTTTTGAAAAACAGGAAAAATAGTAATAATAGCCACATACCCCCATCGCAAGATCAAAACCGACCTAAGAAAAACCAAAGTTTACGAGCACCAACAGATAAAAAAGCAGGTGGTCAACCCGGACATGAAGGCACCACCCTACAGTGTCGCAGCCAGGTAGATGAAACAATAAAACACAGCCCTGCTGAATGCAGCAGTTGTGGCAGTAACATTAGCAACCATCCTGAAGAACTGGTAAGCACCAGGCAATTAATAGATATACCCAGCATTGTTTTAGAATGTATAGAACACCAGGTATATAAAAAGCAGTGCAGTTGCGGGCATACAACGGTAAGTGATTTTCCACAACATGTAGCAAGCCCTGTGCAGTATGGCCCC
>JANPPB010000601.1:0-4672 GCA_031428295.1 Segetibacter sp.
ATCTACCCCAAATAAAGTTTATAAGCACTTGTTTCAGTGGCAGATATTTTACATATTTTCAGTCTTCTTATACCATCATTCAAATTATTTAGTCTTCAATTTTACCATATGAAAGTTAGCTACCAGGTTATATGTTTTGCATTGTTGTTGTTATGTATTGATGAGGTACACGCACAGGGTAAAAACCTGTTTAATGGTCGTGACCTTAAAGGATGGCATGCTGATGTGCCAGCGCTTCAAAAGGATAGTTCGCTAATAAACCCGTTTATTGTACGCAACGGTATGTTGGTGAGTTTGGGTACACCGGGCGGACATTTGATTACCGATTCGTTGTTTGAAAATTACCGTCTCGAAGTTCAATACCGCTTTGCAGGAAAGCCGGGTAATTGCGGCGTGTTGGTACATGCATCAACGCCACGTGCATTGTATAGCATGTTTCCAAAAAGTATAGAGGTGCAGATGCAATACCAAAACGCCGGTGATTTTTGGTGTATCGAAGAAGACATTACCGTACCCTACATGGAGCAAAGGCGGGGACCAAAAGCTAACTGGGGCATTAATGGAAACAAGACCCGTCGAATCATCCACCTGGAAGACGGCGCCGAAAGCCCGATAGGCGAATGGAACACCATGATGATTGAATGCCTGGGCAACACCGTAAAAGTTTGGGTGAATAATAAGCTGATGAATGCCGGTTATAATTGCACGGTAAGCAAAGGGCAGATAGCGTTGCAGGCCGAAGGTTCAGAAGTGGAGTTTGCCAAGGTGGTGCTGACGCAGATTATGTAAACAAGCCCTGAAGGGGCGAGATATACTAACGAAGGGTGGAGCCCTTCGAAAATGAAAATACCGAAAGCCGGTAAGCTCCGAAGGGGCGAGATGAATGAACGCAGGGTGTAGCCCTGCGAAAAAAATCAATATGGGACAGTCACTCGTAAAAAATTACATTCATATCGTATTCAGCACAAAGCACAGACAACCGCTGATACAAGAGGCATTCCAATCTGAGTTATATGCTTACTTAGGAAGCATCTGTAATAATCATGAATGCCATTCTCTAAAAATTGGTGGCTATACAGACCATGTTCACATTCTGTGTATGCTATCGAAAAAGATGGCACTTATGAATCTCCTCGAAAATCTGAAATCGCATAGCTCGAAGTGGATTAAAGCAAAAGATGAAACTCTTAAGAATTTTTACTGGCAAGATGGATATGGTGCCTTTTCTGTAAATCCTGCTGAAGTTGATGTTGTGGCAGGTTACATAGCTAACCAGAAGGAGCATCATCGAACCAAGACATTTCAGGAAGAATACAGAGCTTTCTTAAAAAAGTATCTGGTAGATTATGATGAGAGGTATGTGTGGGATTAACATCTCTGCACAGGGCTGCACCCTGTGTTGGCGTATTCCGCCCATTCAGGGCTGTGTATAAAGCTTCTTTTTTATGTCACAGGGCTTCACCCTGTGTTAGTATATTCCGCCCTTTCAGGGCTTGGATGAATGAAAAAGAATTTATTTTCTCTACTTCATCGCCTCCAACTCCTTCTGCATTTTAAACATGACATCTCTAAGCCGGGCCGCTTCCATAAAGTCGAGCTCTTTGGCAGCTTTTTCCATTTGCTTTTTAACCTGGTTAATGGCTTTTTCTTTTTGAGGAATGGTTACATAAGCTACTTCTCCTTCAGCAGCAACCGAGGGTGAACTTTCGTCCAGTGCATAGGGATTGTTTTCATTAAAACCTTTTATGTCCAAAACCGAGGTTTGCTTCATAATCTGTTCAATGGTTTTATGTATAGTTGTCGGCGTAATTCCATGTTCAAGATTGTAGGCTATCTGTTTTTCGCGACGACGCGTTGTTTCATCTATGGTCCGTTGCATGCTCTCTGTCATGGTATCAGCATAAAAAATTACCAGCCCATCCACGTTACGGGCTGCCCGGCCGGCAGTTTGTGTAAGCGATCTTTCGTTGCGCAGAAATCCCTCTTTATCAGCATCCAATATGGCTACCAGTGAAACCTCGGGCAAGTCCAATCCTTCGCGAAGCAGGTTAACTCCAACCAATACATCTATCTCGCCTAACCGCAGTTGTCGTAATATTTCAACACGATCCAGGGTTTGAACTTCGCTGTGGATGTATTTGCTTTTTATATCAATCCGGCCAAGGTATTTATCCATTTCTTCAGCCATGCGTTTGGTAAGTGTTGTTACCAAAACCCGGTCGCCTTTTTTAACCCGCTTATCTATCTCATCCAGCAAGTCATCAATCTGGTTAACGCTGGGCCTTACCTCAATAGGAGGATCCAACAAACCGGTTGGCCTGGCTATCTGCTCAATTACCACCCCGCCGGTTTTCTCCAGTTCATAATCGCCGGGGGTGGCGCTTACAAACACTGTCTGGTACAGCATGGCTTCAAACTCGTGAAAGTTTAAGGGGCGGTTATCCAGTGCACTGGGCAGGCGAAAACCATAATCAACCAGGGTTAGTTTGCGGCTGCGGTCACCGCCATACATACCTGCTACCTGTGGCACTGTCTGGTGGCTTTCATCAATCACACATAAAAAATCTTTCGGAAAATAATCGAGCAAGCAGAAAGGACGTGTACCGGGGCGCCGACGATCAAAAAACCTGGAGTAATTCTCAATACCATTACAAAATCCCAACTCCCGTATCATCTCCAAATCGTAATTCACCCTTTCGCTTAAACGCTGGGCTTCTATAAATTTACTGGTGTTCTTAAAATACTCTACCTGTGCCTGCATCTCGTCCTGTATCTCGTAAATCACCTGTTGCATCATATCTTTTGGTGCCAGGTAAAGGTTGGCAGGAAAGATAGCAGCATCCGGCACAACACTAATTCGCTTAGCGGTGGAAAGTTCAAGGGTTTCTATGCTTTCAATCTCATCACCAAAAAAAGTAATGCGGTAACCATAATCAACATAGGGCAGGTTAATATCAATCGTATCGCCTTTTACCCTAAAAGTACCACGGCCAAAGTCGCCCTGGCTGCGGCTGTACAAGCTGTTAACCAGCGAATGCAAAAAACCCTGGCGGCTAATCATTTGCCCGGCTTTAATGCGTACAATACCGTTCTCAAACTCTACCGGGTTACCCATACCATAAATGCAACTAACACTGGCCACTACTACAATATCCCTGCGACCGCTAAGCAATTGCGCTGTTGCCTGTAAGCGAAGTTTATCCAGTTCCTCGTTGATGCTCTGGTCTTTTTCAATATAAGTATCGCTAACGGGCATGTAAGCTTCGGGCTGGTAATAATCGTAATAGCTTACAAAATAGCCAACGGCATTATCGGGGAAAAACTGCTTGAACTCGCCATATAATTGAGCAACCAATGTTTTATTATGTGTTAATACAAGCGTAGGTTTTTGAACGTTTTGTATAACATTTGCCATGGTAAAGGTTTTACCACTACCTGTTACCCCTAATAAGGTTTGGTATCTTTCACCCTGGTTTAATCCTTCGGTGAGTTGTTTAATTGCCGAAGGTTGGTCGCCGGCCGGTTGGTATGGTGAGAGTAATTGAAAAGGCATGTTGCAATTTACTTAATCCCCCGTTTCAGGCTTGTTATAACCCGTTTTTGTTAGAGAAGCTCATTCCGAAATTGCTTTTATATCTTACAATTTGTCCGGCATGGGCGAGAATAGAATGGTTATAAAGAAACTTTTTCCTCCGGTTCAGGAGCAGGCTGGCGGTTGGTCATAAACACAATAAGTCCGGCAATGGTGGAGATGCACGACCCAATTAAAATGCTCAGTTTGGAATTGCTAACGATGGATGCATCCGTAAAAGCCAGGTTGCTGATAAACATCGACATGGTAAAGCCTATTCCTCCCAGGCAGCCAATACCTGCAAGATTTTTCCAGCTAATACCGTTTTGTAATTTGGCCAATCCCAACTTTATCAGTATAAATGGAAATGTAAAAATGCCTACAAGTTTACCAACAGCCAGACCAATAATGATGCCCTTTGAATTATTAGTATTTAGGCTTTCGAAGATGTTGGATGGAAGTAAAATAGCGGTGTTGACAATGGCAAAAATGGGTAGTATAATAAATGCTACCGGTTTGTGTAAGGCCTTTAATAAGGTGTATGATTTATTAACATCATCATCATGATCTAAGGGAATAACAAAGGCAAGCAACACACCCGCAATGGTAGCATGCACACCCGACTTTAGAAAACAATACCACACAACTATTCCGGGTAAAATATAAAATACCAGTTGCTTTACTTTTAAACGGTTTAATACATAAAGAAAACCAAGTATGGCTGCTGCTATCAGCAGGTAGCTGAATAAAAGCGTCTTTGTATAAAAAACGGCAATAACTACAATGGCCCCGATATCATCAATAATTGCCAGGGCCGTTAAAAATATTTTTACAGATAAGGGAACCCGTTTACCTGCAATGGCAAGCATGCCCAATGCAAAGGCAATGTCGGTGGCCATAGGTATGGCAAAACCAGGTTGCGTTGGTGTTCCTTGGTTTAAAAAAAAGTGTATTAGCGATGGAATGCATATACCCCCAAGGGCAGCCGCTATGGGCAGGATGGCTTTTTTAAATTCAGCCAGTTCGCCTTTGTCCATTTCCCTTTCAACTTCCAAACCCACCATTAAAAAAAAGATAGCCATTAACCCATCGTTTACCCAA
>JANPPB010000602.1:0-6061 GCA_031428295.1 Segetibacter sp.
CCAAAAACAACCCGGCTAAGCTTGCTCCAGTACAAGGCACCGGCACACATATGGCATGGCTCTATGGTTACATATAAAGTGGCATTTACCAGGTATTTGCTGCCCAAATAATTACAGGCCGATGTAATAGCAAGCACCTCAGCATGTGCCGTGGGGTCATTCAATTTTTCAACCGAATTTCTACCACGGGCTATAATTTTATTGTCCATGGTTATAATAGCTCCAATAGGTATCTCCTCTTCCTGGTAAGCATATTGCGCCTCTTTAAGCGCCTGCTGCATAAAATGCTCGTCACTATAATTCATGTCTAATTTTTAAATTCTTAAAGATCAAATCGCAACGTACAATTTTCAAATTCGCATCGCTAATTAAGAAGATCACATGCAACGCACCACTTATTTCCAGAGTATTTTTTTATGGAAAACCATCATGGCATGTTGAGGCATCTACCTTATCACACTGGTTTTTTCATTGCAAATTAAATGTTCTTATTTTACCATTCATTCTCTTGAATAATACTTATTTGCCACCCCATGACTTTACCAGACATACCTGCCTTACAACAATATTTTGCAAGCGGCGAAACAACCAGCTACTCGTTTAGAAAATTACAATTACAAAAGCTGCGCAAGGCAATCGAAGCAAATGAACACGCAATAATGGACGCTCTTTTCAACGATCTAAAAAAATCGCCTGAAGAAGCCTACAGCACCGAGATTGGTTTTGTTTATTCCGAAATCACTCACACCTTAAAGCACCTGCAAGAGTGGATGCGACCGGTAACAGTAAGTTCGCCTCTTTTAATATTTCCCTCATCCAGCAAAATTTTACGCGATCCATTAGGTGTAACGCTCATTATAGCGCCATGGAATTACCCCTTTCAATTGGTAATGGCCCCATTAATCGGGGCTATAGCCGGAGGCAATTGTGCGGTAGTAAAACCATCGGAGTTTACGACATATACTTCGGCCATCATTGAGAAGATTATTGCCGAAGCCTTTACAGCAAATTACATAGCAGTAGCCACAGGCAATGGTGCAGAAGTAGTTCCGCAGCTAATGAACCAATTCCGGTTTGACCATGTGTTTTTTACCGGAAGTATACCCGTAGGCAGGCAAATTGCACTAATGGCTGCTGATAAATTGGTACCGGTTACCTTAGAATTGGGCGGCAAAAGCCCTTGTATTGTTGATAAAGACGTAAACTTAAAAGTAGCTGCACAACGAATTGCCTGGGGTAAGTTTACCAACGTTGGTCAAACCTGTGTGGCGCCAGATTATCTGCTGGTGCATGAAAGCCGAAGAAACGAATTGGTAGAGCTGCTGGAAAAAAGTGTACACCAATATTACGGCAACGACCCCCTGCAGTCGGCCGATTATGGAAAGATTATAAACGAGAACCGCTATAATAAACTCGAAAGCTTTTTGAGCCAGGGCTCCATTGTTTTTGGTGGAAAGACTGATAAAGAAAAACTGTTCATCTCCCCTACGCTGTTAGAAAACGTGCCTGAGAACAGCCCGGTAATGCAGGAAGAAATATTCGGACCCATACTTCCACTGTATACTTTTACGCATCACCGGCAGGCTATCGAAATGGTACAGCGTATGCCCAATCCTTTGGCGCTATATGTATTTACCAATAATACTGATGTAGAGAAATTGTACACAGAAAAAATCTCTTTTGGTGGGGGTTGCATCAACAACACCTTAATACACTTTGCCAATGCTAAATTACCTTTTGGCGGCGTAGGCAACAGCGGGGTGGGTGTATATCATGGTAAGTTCAGCTTCGACACATTTACCCGGCAAAAAAGCGTGGTTAAAACCAGCACCTGGATTGATCCATCAGCAAAATATCCTCCATATAAAGGCAAATTAAACATCTTAAAATGGCTGCTAAAATAACAGTTCATCAAGTTGGTTTGGTTATTGCAGCTAATCAAACAGTTTTGTTACACTTATTCAATCAATTTTATTAATTTGAGTAGGTTCAAACAAAGCCCTTTCTTATTTAAAAAACTATAAATAAATTCATTCACCTTAAAAAACTCATTCTTATGAAAGATGTTTCAAAAATATTGCTTGCACTGGTTGTTGGGGCTGCTGCAGGCGCTATTGCCGGCGTATTACTGGCACCCGAAGATGGCGCTAAAACAAGAGAAAAACTGGCTAAAAAAGCCCGGAAAATGGAAAAAAAGGTAAGGGAAAAAGCTAAAGACTTTAAGGAAAAAGCAAAGGAGTACAAGGAGAAAGCTGAAGGGTATGTAACTAAAGCCACCGACCTTAAAAACGACCTGGTTAAAAAAGCAGAAGGATTCCTTTAAGAAGTCAGTAGTCATTGGTCAGTAGTCATTGGTCATTGGATGCCTAACCGGGGTTTTTTACGAATTACTTTATGCGTTAACATATAAAGCATTCACTTATTTACTTAGGTGAATGCTTTTTTTAAAGGCTTTTATAGGGCATATTAAATCAAAACAATACTCTATCTACCCTTTCTTCTACCCTGCAAAATGCGGTAGAACGATCGGCTCCTGATCTCCTCAATTGAAAGGCCGGTTACCAATGCTTCCTCCTCCGAAATGGCGCCACAATTCATGGCTTTTAAAAAGAAGTTTAACAATCCCTGCCCTGTTGCGGCATCATCAAAAATATCGCCGGTCAATGTTGAAATTGCAGCCCGGTCAACAAAGGATTTTAGCCTGAGCACCGCATCGTCATAACTGCTTAAAAAGAAGTTGTAGGTTGCTGCATAGCGCATAGGTAATTGTGCCGGGTTTAGATCCCAACCCTGGTAAAAGCCATTAACAAGCGAGTGCATGGTATGGTCAAAACCTTTCTTCCACGCAGTATGTACTGATAGACGGTTTTCTACCAATTGCTCATAACTTAAATCATCGCCCCTGTGCGGTGCCACAGGCATTAGGTTGGTGGCCCCGTCTGATAAAAATATGCCTGTACCTCCCAAAGCAACTTTAGTCATGTGGTGTGCAAAGTCGCAAACAGGATGATCCATGGTTTGGTACTTAGCCGTTATGTTGCAACTGGCTGTATAATCATACGTGCCAAAATGTGCAGCAATACAACGGCCGCCACTGGCTTTTATAATCCTGAATAATGGGTTGCGACCTTCATCATCCATAATTATTTGTGTGGCTTCCACCATGGTTTCCATTTGCAAACTACCGGCTGGCAGGTGGTGCTTCTGCTCAATCAACTCAAATAATTTTACAAGCGTAATAACCTGTTCGGGTAAGGTTACTTTAGGCAGCATTACCACAAAATTCTCAGGCAAACGGCCCTTTGTTTTTTCGAGTAAGGTGGTCAAAAAAATATCAAGGGTTCGAACGCCCCGTTGCTTAAGGTCTTCGGTAAAAGGTTTTATCCTGATGCCAATAAATGGGGAAATAGTGTTTTGTTCCATGCCCAACGCCAGTTCCAATGCTGCCTGTTCTGCAGTTGCATCTTCTTCGTTGTCGGGGCGGTTGCCAAAGCCATCTTCAAAATCAATACGAAAGTCTTCAACCGCCTCAGTTTGCAGTTTCTTAATTATTTTGTTGTAGATGGAATATGCCAGCCAGCCATTTTCTTTTTTACGATCCGCTTCTGCAATGGTATCCATCTTGTCTACCAATAGCATTATTGCTTTCGGTTGATTGGGTAGCAGTTCATGGTGCTGTAATTGTAAAGCCTTTGCAAGTATTATAAAATTAGGTGCATAGGTCTGCAGGTTCTTCAAGGCTATTTCACCCATTTTTATAGCGGTATCCGACTTAAATAAATTGGCACCGCCATACACCGTATGCACCGGTTGTCTCGAAGGTTTATCGCCGGGATATTTATGTTGAAATGCAAGATTTGCAGGCGCTAATTCATCCAGTAATTGTTGTTTTACATCCGCATCTATGCTATAATTCATGTAGTTCTTTTTAAAATTTAATGGCGATGAAATTAATCGAAAAAGTGGCGCAATGCCGATAAGGTGTTTACTGCAATATATCAACCCAAAACTTGCTATTTAAAAGACCTATTATTCTTTAGTTAAGAGTTATTAAGGGATAACTTCAAACAGCAGGAACTGTGTTTTTTCAAGTATTGAAAAATTGTTATCAGCTACAAACACCAGCGTTTTATGTCCATTTGGTAAGTCAGGACCAAATGTTACCCCTTCAATATTATCAATATAAATACCCAATGTATCCATGTTTAAAAGCAGCCTTTTTTTCACTGGTTTTAATGGAGGATTTAAAATTAACGAGTTGTTATTCGAGATGTCCTCCGCGCCTGAAAGATCCACCAAAAACACCTTAATGGTGCAGGCCAATCTGCCGGTTGAAAAGGAACGTTCAATAACCAGCAATTGGTTATTTTGTACAGATAAAATATCGGGTACACCATTTACCTGGAAGGCGTTAACAGGATTAGAAGGATAAGCTACCGGATCTAAATGATAAGCATATTGTGCAGTAGATTTTCGATTGGCGGTGTGGAATTTTATGATCCGTATCCAGGCATTATTTAGCGATAGAGTTGCACGGGGTCCATCCTGGTATAATGGCTCCTCAACATTTACATACAATGTTTTAAAATCGTCAGCAAAAGTCAACCCTTCTAAAACACCGTTTTGCCGCGGCCCACTTTCTTCTTTTGTCATTCTAAGTTGATCGGGTAAGACAAACGTATCCAGCAATTTGCCTTTGCTATCAATGGTTGTTATAGTTGGATTGGCCAGGACTGTTGTATTGGCATTTACAATTCGTTCGCCTTCGCTGGCCCATACTAATGTATTGTTTTTGCTGTTGTAACGAATGCCTTCGGGATCGGGAGTGCCCTGCGGATCTTGCTTTGAGTTGGGATAGGTTGAGCCATCCGCAGTTTTTAAACTATCAACCGACAAGAACATAACCGTATCAATTTTGCTGTTGTTGATTACTACCTGTGCTGTATAAAATCTTGCGGCATTAATTGCAGACCGGTCATCGCTAATTAAGTAATAAGCATTTTCCGTGGCATTGTAATCAATGCCTGAAAGCCCCCCTATAGTTGTGCCCTTAAATTGTTGGTTAAAGGGTATGTCCTTTTCTGATAAAAAAACCAGGCTGCTTATTGTATTGCTTGTGTTAGTTGTAGCAAGCTTTGAGCTGGAACACGACGAACCACCCAACCAAATGCATGCGAGTAAAAAGATTATGTTTTTATTCAGCATAAGAAATTTTTACAAATATCATCGAAGGCTACAACTGCAGCCAAATTTTACACACCAACCTTTTACTTGTGAGGAAAAGCTTTAGGCTTTGTAAATAATTTATAATATTAGGTAATGGCCAAAACGTTTTGACCAGTCTTATTTATTTTTGTATTTCTACATGAAAAAGCTGGCTGTCATATTATTCGTAATTCTTTATACTGCATCTTTTTCGGGAATGCTTTGGGCAAAAGATTGTAGCGCCAGCGCAGTTTTAAATGCATCTTCATTCGGCTTTGATTTACTGTGTACCACAACTGAGGGCCATGCAAATGACAGTGAAAGTCATCCTCTTTTACAATTTTGCAAACTTGTTGAGACCCATAAAACAGTTATAGTTGCCAAGCCGCAAAAATTTGCCTCTCCATATTACACGCTGTTTAAAAGCATTTATCCGCCGGTAGCTAATCTGCATACCTGTAGGGTTAAGACCGGCATTTTCGTTTCAAAAATTACTACTAACCAGTTGTATCTCCACAACCGGATTTTGCTGATTTAATATTTAAAGCGCCCATCTCTTGTATAAATTGATGAAAGCGAATTAAGACTGCAGTGATTGTAGCTCTAAAATTTATGCTTGCTATTCAATTTTAAATCTCAAAATCAAATAGAAATGAAAAAAGTCTGCTTACTTATAACCGGGATGCTATTATTGACATTATACAGCATCGCCCAGGATAAAATGGATTGTGGTCAGCTAAACGATTGCTGCCAATCTTTATTAACAAAATCTGTTGTTACAAAGGGATATTATTCAATTGGAGACAATGCTAAAAAACTTAATAAAAACACTGGGGGAACTGCATGTTGTAATAAT
>JANPPB010000603.1:0-1579 GCA_031428295.1 Segetibacter sp.
ATGCAATTGTTTCAGAATCTTGAGAGTATGGGTATACCGGTAGTTTTTATAGCAAGGGAGCCGCCAAGCCCGGCGTTTAATTACGTAGTTACCACTAATGAGGATGGCTCTTTTAAGGCAACAGAATTTCTTATACAAAAAGGCCACACCCGCATAGCACATTTAATGGGCCCGGTTTCTATGCAGACAAGTTTGGTACGAATGCAGGGTTATAAAAAAGCTTTGCTTGCAAATAATTTAGCTGTAGATAATGAGCTGGTGAAGGAAGTTGACTTTTCGCCTGAATCAGTGGGGGCGGCAATGCAGCAATTAATGGAGTTACCGCAGCCACCAACAGCGGTATTTGTATATAAAACTTATATAGCACTGGATGCTATTGAATACTTGAAAAAACATTATCCTGATACATTAGGAACTATTGACTTTCTTGGCTTTGGCAATTTGCCATTGCTTCAATACCTGTATCACAAACCTATTGCTTCAATTGAAGAAAATTCTTTTGAAATGGGAGTAAAAGCAGCCGAATTATTGATAAAGATTATCAACCAGCCTGATACTGTTTTTAATGAGCCGGAGCATGTTGAAATCAATTGCAGTCTGCTGGTTCATTAATCTGTTATTACTTCAAACGTTGTAGTAGTAATTCAGTTTATTTTAAACAAATTTTGCCAGCTTATTATTTACATTCAATTCCTGTTGTTTCTCTATAAGATATTTAACCAATAACGATTTTTACACCTGTCATATGTTTGCTCAACAACTCTTCAGTCTTAAAAATAAAGTGATTGTTATTACAGGGGCCACGGGTATATTGGGTGAGGCCTTTGTTAACGGCACCAGCGAAATGGGCGCCCACGTTGTTTTATTGGGAAGAAATGAGAAAGTGGGCAACAGCCGCATGAATGCATTAAATGAAGCCGGCGGATCAGCACTTTTTATTGCTGCTGATGTATTGTCTAAAAGTGACCTTGAGGCTGCAAGGACGCATATCATTGATAAGTGGGGTAGGATAGATGGCCTGGTAAATGCCGCAGGTGGAAACATACCCGAAGCAGTAATAGGCCCCGATGCTGATGTGTTTGACATTAATATGGACGCCCTTAAAAGAGCATTCGACCTTAATTTATTTGGAACCATTTTACCTACTACAGTATTTGGAAAAGAAATTGCTAAAACCGGTAAAGGCTCTATTGTAAACATATCATCTATGGCTGCACAATCGGCTATCACCCGTGTGTTGGGTTATAGCATGGCAAAAGCTGCCGTTGATAATTTTACCAGATGGATGGCTGTTGAATTGGCTAAACGCTATAATGACAGCATACGAATGAACGCCATTGCTCCGGGGTTTTTTGTAACGCATCAAAACAGGAACTTACTTATAAAAGATGATGGTTACACCCCACGAGGTGAAGCTGTTATTCGCAACACTCCTTTCAACCGTTTTGGAAATCCTGACGAATTAATAGGATGCCTGATCTGGTTATTAAGCGATGGTGCAGCATTTGTAACGGGTGAAGTAATTTGTGTGGATGGCGGTTTCAATGTATTTTCCGGTGTATAATATTTCTTTCTTTTA
>JANPPB010000604.1:0-1683 GCA_031428295.1 Segetibacter sp.
GCAATCTTACTTCCATTGCTTTTCCGGGTATGCTTGGTAGTTTAATTCAATCAGTGGCTACCAGTTCGGTTCCTGTATTACCGGTAACTGCTATGAAACAGTATATGGATGAATTATTAAGGAGTGAGCTGGCGCAGAAAATTTTTGTTGCAGGACACGGTCAAATGCATTTCTATCATGAAAAGTTGATGCATATCATAGTGTATGGCTGGTAAAAAAAAGCCCTCGCATAAAAAGGCAAGGGCTAACACATGATAAAACTATTCTGATCTATGAACCCCCTAAAACGATTTGTTTCTTTGAAAGGTAAAAAGCATTGCAGATAAGCATATAAATATCTATTTTATACCTCGTAGATTTTTGGTGAGGCAAAACTAAAAAAAGCTATGCAGCCTAATAGTTATAAATGTATGAGCGGCAATTTTTAATGTTGTAAGCACAGAGTTGGTTGTAAAGAAAACTGCGGGACCCGCCCAATGGGCGCACTATTTTTAGTTGCTTTGCACAATATGTACCTGGTAAAAACGCCCTGGTGGTTGAGAGTACTTTATCCATCACTTACATGGAAGATTACAACCACTACCAAAGAATTGTTTCTCACTTTTGATGATGGGCCGCATCCCGAAGCAACTTCTTTTGTATTGGACACCCTTGCCTTATTTAATGCTAAAGCAACATTTTTTTGTATAGCCAAAAATGTTGCCGAGTATCCTGAAATTTATAAGCGAACTATTAAGGAAGGACACCGGGTAGGTAATCACACCCATAACCATTTAAATGGATGGAATACGGATGCTGAAACTTATAGCAATAATATTAATGAAGCAGCCCTACTAATAGAAAGTAATTTGTTCAGGCCGCCATACGGAAGAATAAAGCGTAGCCAGGTAAAAATTATAACTCCAAATTTTAAAATAATTATGTGGGATGTACTGAGTGGCGACTTTGATACCAATTTGCCTAGGGAGAGGAGCCTGGATCATGTAATTAAACATTCACAGCCGGGCTCTATCTTAGTTTTTCATGATAGTGACAAAGCCTTTAAAACAATGAAGTTTGTTTTGCCAAAAGTGTTGGAGCATTTCTCTAAACTGGGTTATACGTTTAGTGTTATCGGCTGATCAAAAGAATGCTTTTAGCTTGCAGGGGATTGTTATTGGCCTAAGGTTTTACAGATAACTAAACATGCTTGTCATCTTTGTAATAGCAAATAATAAGATTAGCAAGAAGGATAGAATTGCTTTTGAATATTACCTTAGAAGATTGTAAAAAAATGAGGGCCGGGGTAGAAACCCCAGCCCGTTTTTAATCCGTACCCTATGAAAACATTCTTTAATAATCTAATCGCCATGACCTTTGCTTAACGCAAAGTGATGTTGTGTACCTGTCCGTTAGTTGTTAGGGTAGCCTGGTCATCACACGACCCATTTCCAAAGTCTAATAAACTTGTATTAGTATTTCTTATTATTTTAATTTGTCCTTTTACTGCCCAACGGCATGTAAATTTTCTTATGATGGGTTCAACAATCGCAGAACTCCATTGTATGGTTTTATCGTTGTGCTTTACTGTTCCATTGGCTTCGCCACGTATACTGTACACATCATCTTTAATGTATTCAGGAGTGCCGTTTCCTTCCGTTTGTGTACGGGTTTTAGTATCGTTCCATGCAACATAATTGCCGC
>JANPPB010000605.1:0-2139 GCA_031428295.1 Segetibacter sp.
GTCTGCAAAGTGTCTGTAAAAACGATGGTGCGAACGCCGCCTTCAAAGGTGTATAACAAAATCATTAGCAGTATAACAAATGCAGTAACAAAAAAGGGTACACCCATGGTATCGAGGATGAAAATCTGCAACACGTTTATAACAAGATATAGCCTTGCTGTTGCCCCCAATGTTCGTGAAATAATAAAAAACAATGCACCGGTTTTATAGGCATAAAATCCAAAACGTTTCAGCAGGTAATTATAAATTGAAGTAAGGTTCAGTTTATAATACAAAGGCAGCAACACAAAGGCCACTACAAAATACCCAATGATATAACCGATCACTACCTGGAAATAAGAGAAAGCCGCAATGCCTACTTTGCCCGGAACGCTTACAAAAGTTACCCCGCTTAGCGAAGTTCCAATCATGCCAAAGGCAACCAACATCCAATTACTATTGCGGTTGCCTATAAAGAACGTTTCGTTAGTACTGTTGCGGCTGGTATACCATGCTACCCCCAATAATAGTGCGAAGTAAGCAAGAACAAAAGTGAATAAGAGGGTAGGCGACATAGTATAAATTAAGTTATCCTTATTTTAAAGAGGGGCGAAAAGTAGTAAAATTTTATACATTAATATTGTGCAAATTGACAACAACGTATTTCTGAATGGAAACTTTTATTAATCGATAAATTGATAACCTGTTTAAATAATCCACATGTCTCAAGGTGTAAGCATGCAATATAAATCGTTAGCTGTGTTTTGCGGGTCTAAACCAGGCAACAATCTTTTGTATGCCAAACATGCAACCGAACTTGGTGTGTTGATGGGCACTAATGGCATAACACTTATTTATGGTGGAGGAAGTAAAGGTTTGATGGGTGCCGTGGCCGATGGTGTTATGGAAAACGGTGGTAAGGTGATGGGAATAATTCCTGAATTGTTAATTGGATGGGAGCACCAGCATACCGGCATTACGGATTTGCAGGTGGTGGGTGATATGCATTCGCGTAAAAAAATAATGTATGACCGTTGCGATGCAGCAATTATATTACCGGGTGGTTATGGTACGCTGGATGAGATGTTTGAAATGCTTACCTGGAACACGCTCAACATTCATAACAAAAAAATAATCCTGCTAAACACAGCAGGATTTTACGATCATTTATTAATGCATATTAAGCAATTGCAGCAGCACGGCTTTTTGTACGAGGATTGGGATAGCAGGGTAACAGTGTTTGATGATCCCCAGTCTATCTTTGACGCTTTGGCCCTAAATAAATGTTGAAACCGGTTCGCAAAACCGGTAGTTTGGAACCATAAGAATCAATGTAAGGAGATGCTGAATTATCGCCCACGTCAAACATAATGGCAGTATAAAAGTTAGAGCGGCCAATGTTTCGTGTTCCATAACCTACGCCTAATAAAAGGCTGGGTGCTTCCTGCTTTATTTTATAAGTCTCGCCAGTACTTCCAAAACTCATGTTCTTTAGATTAGTAGTAATCCAGTTGTATTCGGGCAAAGCCTGGATAAAAAAACCTCGTATAGGATAAAGACGGGTAAACGCACCTACTCCCAGATTCAAGCTTCGCTGCCGAATGCCATTGTTTACCTGAGCACGAAACGAAAAGTAATTTACATTGGTTGAGACTCCTGCATCCAGCCATGGGGCAACACTGTACCCAAACTCAGGGTTAGCGCCAATATTAAAGCCCTGGCTCCAACCTCCAATACCCAGGCCGATGCCGCCGCCTATAAAAAGGTTTTCTTTTTTAAATTTTCCTCTTTCTTCATCACCTTCTTCCTGTGCAAACGAGCAAAGTGTGAGTGCAGTAAAACTAAGGCTGATCAAAATTTTTTTCATGAAAATAATTATGGTGCTAAGATTCTAAATTTTCAGTTTAGGTTGGCCGACTATTTTTTCTTTATGAATTAATTGGGAAGAAATACAAGAAGGAAAGTCACCTATTTCAAACTGGACTGATTAGAGCAGATGTTAAAAAATTCTATAAATCAACTTCGAATATACCAATGTACGAAATGCATCGTATATATAATACGAACAAATTCGTTTAACTTAACTTACTTAGTCAACTAACATGAGACCTACATTCAATGCTTCGAAACTTGTTATTTTATTGGCTTTTTGTTGCAGCC
>JANPPB010000606.1:0-3755 GCA_031428295.1 Segetibacter sp.
TTCCCGCGGACTTTTCAAAAACCTTTATAAGCTCAAGCTCAAAACCAATTCTATGATGCTGTGATAACAGGTTGAATAAAAACCCTGCCTGAAAATCAATAATGTTCTCTTTTGCTAATTTTGGTCTATCGTTATAAGTAAGCTCACCGGCTGCCGGCGAAAGTAGCTTTCTAAAGTTTTTAATATTTGCATCGGCTTTTTTACTCCAAATAAAAGAAGGTACCTGCATATTGAGGTTGCCTGAATAATCGAAGCTGAACGTAAAGTGTTCGGCTTCCTTATCTTCCAGTGTCAGTCCATATTCTTCAAGCAACTTTGCCTTTTCAACGGATATGTTCAGGAAGTCTAAAAAAAAGCGAGCTCCAAACTTTTCCTCTATGTAATCAAATGCTGCCATTGCATGTTCGCACATTATTGAGGTGTATTTGCAGGTGCAAAAAAATCCAAATACGTCTTTTCGGTCATATTGTATTTCGGGAAAATAGGAGAGGGATTTGTTGTGCTTGTATTCAAACCTCCATTTCACCCCGGTTTTGTCTTCGGACAATAACCTGATTTTTTGTGCATTAAACCTGCTTCGGGCATATCCGCTTTTTTTAAATGCCTCTGAAAATGCTCTTAATGGGTGCGCATTAAAAAAATGCCAGTTCGCTGTTACATCATCTTCAAAAAGAGAAACAGTTTTTCCAAACCAGATTACTTTACCTCCTTTTTCCGGCACGGGTTCTTCTGTAGTTGTATCTCCCATTTTTTTCGCCAGGGCAGTCTCAATATCCTCTAAATCAAGGTCTGTCTCCTGGGTTAAAACCTCTATTGTTGCAGCTACAATATGTTTGCACTTTTTGTTTTTTTCAAATGCCCGGCAATCGCAAATTGCCTCCGCTGCATCCTTTTTAATAGTCAGAGAAACTTCATAAAGAGTGTAGTTGTCGGTTTGACTTGGAACCTCTATTACAAACAGGTCGGGCTCTTCATCTACAACGTAGATTTCAGGATTTCTATCATCGTATAATTCGAAACCTTTTTTTAATTCCGGAACGTCATAACCAATTAAAAAATCAATCAAATATTTTGATAAGGAAGCTTGTTTTTTCGTCATTGCAGTTTGTTCATCGTTTGTAGGCGAAAATAACAATTGATCTTTTCAGGCTTAAAGAGTTTGTTTACACATCCTATACACAATTTGGAGGATTAAGGAAGGAGCCTGCAGACTATCTAAAATTCACGGACGATCGTATGTGAGTCATGTATTTAATTGAATGCATAGTATCTTTTTTCTATAAAATTTGACTCCCTTCTAAGAGGATATACCATTTTTTTAAATCCCATGCAACTTGGAGTTCCTATAGCACCGTTTTACAGTTTTATTACAACGTGGGTGTTGTAACCAACCTAAGGAGAAGAAGGACCCCTGCGTAATACCTTTGGTTTAGGTGAAGCAAATGATAACAATAGGCATAAGGTACCATTTAAGCTCTTTCGGAAGATATAGGTAAGGGGAAGAGGAAGTTTTTTTGAGTTGAACGGAGGCTTGCCCCATTGTCTGGTAAAACTTTTTACATTCTGTGTACTATTGTAGCATAAAGGAAAATATTTGTAAGCTAAACAAAACATCAGCATTTATATATACAAGTACTGACTACAAACACATAAGCCGAACATAGATTAAGGGCCAAAAAATCAATGCGTGTCTGAAGGGTTCACCACTTACGTTTGCCGCAAAAAGTATAATCTATGGTTTTGTGATGGTTTCGGCTTTTCTAAAATATTTTAAAAACATATAGGAGGTAAGGCAATGAGATTAAAAAAGTATAAGATTTTTCAAACAGATGAAGACTAAAGTAATTGTTAACTTCGGTTTATGCCTAACAGAAACAAGACAGCATCACCGAAGCGGAAGCCATTTGAACAAAAACCACTTCCTGGTAAAATGGTAAAGGGTGCATCGATGGAAAAGAAGTTGGCAGAAGCTAAGGCTTTCTCTGCAAGAATTAAAGAGGTAAGGGAGCAACAACCTGCATAAATTGGATCCTTTACACCATTTGGAGGATTAAGGAAGGAGCCTTAGACTATCTAAAATTAACGGACAGTGAACAGAGATGGTATGACCTAATACATTTTGGGAATTAGATGAAGATTTACCCCTCTCCAGATATAGGAAGTTTTGGCCAATGCTATTTGGTGGTAAAAGATTATTAAAGCGTTGCCGCTAAACCGAGCGTGGCAACGATGCCTCTTTATCTTGAAAATGCTGGCAACCAAAAGAACTGATAAACAAGTGCATATTGTATTTCTACCGAAACAATATGCTTTTAAAACTTCGATTTCTTTCCAGGTGAATGAGCATATTTCATTTGAGGCCCCCTCACAACCCGCCATTTTACCCCCACCTGCAACAAAACAACCTTCCTTTTCGTCAATAATTACTCCAATCTATTGAAAAGCCTGCTTGCACTATTATCTATTTCATTTTAAGTTATCGCACTTTCTGTTTTTATTAATATCTGCTCAATTTGGTATTATGGAAAAATTATTCGCTTTCGCTTTATCCATCTTACCGCTTTTTTGCCAGTCACAACAAATAGCTTCTAACAATTCAATAAGAGTTGGGTCTTCAAATATGACCTTACGCTCTGCACCGGCCGATGACAGTCGCATTTCGGCTGATGAATTAGCCAGAAATATAGGTAGACTGGTAACCTTTTGCGGAAAAGTGTATTCGACTAAGCAACAAAAGGATGAATTGGGACCGCACCCGGTTTTTTATGTCGCCGGCAAATATGTAAACGAATTGGTAGATATAAAGATCAGGCTAAAGGAAGGGTATAGCTTTCCTGCAAGTCTGTACAGCAACCTAAGCCTTAAAAACGTTTGCATCACAGGTACAGTTTTGGATGAAAGCGGTTCGGCAGCGATTTATTTGGACTCAGTTAAAATGCATAAGCTGGAGAAAGATGCAGAGCAATCGCCAAGGCAAAAAAACGGGGTAATGCCAGATCAGGAATTAAAGGTTATATCTAATGCATACCTGTTGACTGGTCCTCGTTGGAAGGAAGCGGTGATAACCTTTTTAAAAGCAGGGAGTATTGTTATAGCAGAACAGTTACGGGGAAACTGGGCATTTGTAAGAGTAATAGAAAGGAACGGAGAAAATGTTGCACTGCAAGATATAGCCGGATATATGAATACCAGGGCTCTCGGTCTTGGATCAGATGGAACGATCGTAATACCGCATTAAGTTTAAAGTTGCGCAGAAAAAGGGTTGCCTAACAAGCACCCGCCGATCTGATACTGTTCGGACGAAAGAAGGATGTTCATTAAAATTGCACGGTCTGAAAGCCACATTTCTTTTCCTTGCTTAGCAGCAAGCCTTTTTCATCGAATTATCTTTTCTTGTAGCAATCAGCAAATCCTGTTATTGCCAATTTCAGCTATTTCCTTTTACAATCAATCTCAACTTCCTCCATCAGCAATTATTAGCGCCATATCGGCAACATCTATCATCCATCATCTGTCATCCGTCAACTTGGCCCCCTCACCCCTCCCTCCTCAACACTTCCAACGGCGCCTTATTCAACACCCCTCTAATGTTCATTAGCCCAATTACCACCGTCAATAAACAAATCACTACAAACACAACCATTAACGGCAAAGGGTCAACAACAAATAAAGTTTTAAAACTATACTTGGCTAATGCCCAGCTACCGGCTAATGATAAGATGATGCCGGTGAATGAAGCCAATGCTCCCAGGAAG
>JANPPB010000607.1:0-1903 GCA_031428295.1 Segetibacter sp.
ATGGTGAATAGTGAATAATGGAAAATGAGTAGAATGCCTACTGACCAATGACCAATGACTACTGACCACTGACCACTGGCTCTGGGCTCCCGGCTCCGGGCTCCCGGCTCCGGGCTCCGGGCTCCTGACTATGGGCTCCCGGCTCCGGGCACCGGCTCCACTCCCCCCTCACCGATTTATGCTTTTGATTAATCCAGTTTGTTTATACATTTTGTATGGTCACACTACATTTACTTAAACCCATCCATAACATGCTTTCCTTTGAATAAGAAATTACTTTTAATAACCATTCATATTGCAGCATGGTCTTGTTTTTTCCTGCTGCCAATCGTTTTTTTTCCCCGGTCTAAAGATCCGCAGTACCAAATGAGCGAAACGCTCAAACTGATGTTCTTTTGCATGAATGTGTACCTAATAATTTTTTATTATCTCAATACACATATCATCATCCCCCAACTATTAGCTAAAAAAAGGTGGATCTATTACTCGCTTGCTGTTATAGCCTGCCTCATAATTTTTATATACATACCCAAGTTTTTTGAGGATGCTTTAAATGCAGAAAACCCTAACCGTATTAAAAAAATGGGACGGAAAAGGCACCAGCTTTATCCTTTCACCGGAGGTTCGGCAGTGTTCTTTTTGGTATTTACTGTAAGCACCTGCATAAAAGTTATACAACAATGGTTATCTGCTGAGCAAAGACAAAAATTGATAGAGACCGAAAAACTCAACACAGAATTGTCGTTTTTGAAATCCCAAATCAATCCTCATTTTCTCTTTAATACCCTGAATAACATTTATTCGCTTGCCGTGGTAAAAAGCGATGCAACTGCTGCTGCAGTAATGAAGCTTTCTTCTATTATGCGATACGTTTTAAGTGATACCCGGCAACACCTTGTTCCGCTCGAAAAAGAAATTGAGTTTATTCAGCACTACATAGATTTACAAAAAGTAAGGCTTACAGATAAGATTAAAATAAACCTGGTGGTAACAGGCGACCTGGAGGGCCAACAGATTGCCCCACTCCTTTTTATTCCTTTTGTTGAAAATGCCTTTAAATATGGCATCAGTACCAGGGAGGATTCCGAAATAAACATCAGCATTAATATAAAACCCGGGGAGATTGAATTTAAGACGGACAACCGCATTCTCGCTATCGAAACAGACCTTGAAAAAAAGAACGGAATAGGGTTAAAAAATACAAGACGACGATTGGAGTTATTGTATGCTAATAAGCATTCACTGGAAATAAATCGCAAGGACGGCCATTTTTATGTACACCTAAAAATTAGTCAATGATCCGTTGTATAGCTATAGATGATGAGCCTTTGGCGCTTCAGTTAATAAATGAATATTGTACAAAGATTCCATTTATCAACTTGTTACAAACCTTTACCAATCCAGATGAAGCCAAAAGCTGGCTACAACAAAACGATGCAGATCTGATATTTCTCGACATACAAATGCCTGATGTAAACGGGCTGCAATTTTATAAGTCACTCACTAAAAAACCTCAGGTAATTTTTACAACGGCCTATAGCGAGTTTGCGGTAGAAGGTTTTAATGTTGATGCCATCGATTACCTATTAAAACCATTTGAGTACGATCGGTTTTTAAAAGCCTCCTACAAGGCCAATGAGTACATCGATTTTTTAAGTAGCCAGGAAATGCAATTGGCTTCAATTTTTATTAAAGTTGATTACCAATTGATGAAGATCAATCTAAAGGATATTGACTTGATAGAAGGATTGGATGACTACATACGCATTCATACCAAACCCAGACCTGTTCTTACCCTAATGACCCTGAAAAGCCTGCAGGAAAAATTACACCCAAAAGAATTCTTACGTATACACCGTTCCTACATAGTACCCATAAGCAAAATTGAAAGCTTTGGAAAAAA
>JANPPB010000608.1:0-1504 GCA_031428295.1 Segetibacter sp.
TTTTCAAGTTCGCTTACAAATGACCCTTTGAGGCAATGAACAATATGCCCCTTCTGACACCAATGATCTGCCAGGTAGTTTGCTGAGTATTCAACCCGGCGTATCCTTAATCCATTGAATTGAAGCGTTTGCCATATTGCAGTACCGGTTTCACCCAGGTAGGCCACTTTTTCTACAGTACTCCAATTGATTGTTTGAAATGGAATGTTGGTCATATCGTAAACTTCCTTTATTAATAAAAAAAACGAGGGTTAAATTTCCCTCGTTTTTAAAATGTATACTTGTCTTAAAAAATTACGTAAAGATTTATTTTTTTCCTTCTTCATTTCCTGGTCTTGAAGGTGCACCAGATTTTTTTATCTTCTCATTTGCTTTAACAAGTTTTTCAGGAAAGAGGATAACATTATCGTACTTATCTAATGCATGGTCTATACGTATAGCAGGAACTTTTTTTTCATTTATTTTAAGTATTGTTATCATAGATCAAATTTATTGATTTTTTCGCTTTACGGCAAATGCCTGATATTCCCTGCCTACCACATATTCTTCCCACTCATTTCTTATTTCGCCCATTGTAACAAAATCCGTTTTTACTACATTAAAATATTTATTTATACCCATTCTATACAATCGAGTTCGAGATGATGAACTTCCGGTAGCATACACCCACGCTTCAGGGTAAATATCAACAAAAGCATAAATAGCAGAGACCACAGTGGCTAACACTTTTTCAGAATCGCCATTGTCTGTAACAACCTTGTCATCAAACTGTCCTGTATCCTTATTTCTATCACCGAAGGCAAGATTATACAAATTCGGTAAATTCATTTTTTGGAACTGGATAATTTTATAAATCTCACCCCTGGTCCCTTCACTTAAAAATTCAAACGTTGTAAAATTTTGTCCAGCCTTTAATTCATATCTATCCAATCTCATATTATGAAAAATACAAAAATTTAAGTCAAATAAAACTTGCTTCTACATACACCCTAAACTTATCTAAAACCGATTGGCAAAACTCCCTTTGCAAAGCAGAAGGAGTCCCCTATTCGGGTTCAAAAGTTTCAGATACAGTAGTAGCATCGCCATTTGAACTAAAAACGATCCTTGATTTTCTGCCATCTGCCACCGTATACTCTATAAGTTCATTTGGAATAACCCTATCATAAGTGCCTGCCTGATCAAACCCGTCACTGCCATCGCTTGTTTCCATCCTGAACAAAAACTTTCCTCCCGGTATTACTTCATTCTCCACTTTAGGACAATGCCAATCATCGAAAGGAATATTCCATTGCATAATATCAGATGGCTTTGTCCAAATTTTCCATGCCCACTTAACCGGTACATCAACTTTAGTTTCTACAGTAATGCTTTTTACAACTTCCTCCATACCTACATGGTTTAGTGTAGAATTTTTTAAAAATAATGTGTACGCTTCTTACTCCGGCATCAACACAAACTTTGCATAATTGTCCATGTTAAAATATTTATTGGCAAGCTCTTT
>JANPPB010000609.1:0-4066 GCA_031428295.1 Segetibacter sp.
ATTGAAAGCATGAACGTTTTAAAAGGTGAAAGTGCCATCAAAAAATACGGCAATAAAGGCAGCGAAGGGGTAATAGAAATTGTAATGAAGAAAGCTGTTTAAACCTATCTCAAAAAAAGTAGGCCGGTTCACCTGTTGTGAATCGGCCTTTTTTTATGCAAGTTTTGAAGGCTTTTTACGATAATATGGATAAGAGGGCCCTTGTTAGATACTTCATAAATAACATATTGCTTTATAAGTCAGGCGTATAATAAGTTTTATAATCAAAGATGAAAAAGGCCCCGGTTAAGCCCTGTTCTCCAAAATCATCTCAACTTCTCTTAAACTCATTTGCTGATCTATTTCCGTGATCATATCTACTACATCCGTTTGCGTCATTCCATCTTCGTAAATAGAAAGCGTTTTTCTTACAGCATTCAACGCAGCAATCATCCCCACATTTACATAATAGGTATTTTCCATGGTTAGGTGTTTTATACGATTCTAAACTTAAAATTGTTGATAAAATTGTGCCACACTTGATGAAACAAAGGATTTTCAACCAATTTTATGAGGCTTTTGCCACTTTTTAAATACTACAAATAGCACTTGCAAATGGTTTTTATTGTTGATACTTTAGTTGTCCTGCTATCCAACATATGAAAAATGCCATATTTAATCACAATAAAAATTAAAAACTATGGCAAAGAAAAAAAGCACAAAACCTACTAATGTTCCGGTAGGTCCTTCTCTAACAACTTCATCAGTAGACGAGCTTTTAATGGCTGCTCTTGAGCGGGGTGGCGACACATTAGAAACGGGTAGATACCTGGTTACATTTAAAGAAAATTCAGGCGAAGAAGGATTAAGCTCATTGGGTTCGGTACATGGCATGCGGGTAGCCGATGCCCGTGATTTTGCCGGCCAGGCCACGGTAATGGAAGAACTGGGCGATGCCGATGCGGTTGTTTTTCCGGAAATTGGCGTAGCACTGATAAGTGGCAATGCAGCCAAGGAAAGAAATATGTCTGCCCAAATGGAAATAGCCAGCGACAGTCCTTATGAGTCAATAGACCCTGAGTATTTTGTTTTCTCCAATGCAGTTGCCAACGAATACATGAGGGCATACTCAACAAAAACAGCACGATCCTCCGGAGATTTTTTAAGGGGATTTTTACAAGCTGCCGAATTATTAGCCAAAGAATTTGGTACTGGCGAACCAGAACAGGAATTGGAAGAGGAAGAACAGATTCAGGTATTAGGCAATACCTGGGGTTTAATTGCATGTAAAGTTCCCTCAAGTTTCCGTAGCGGCTTAGGCATTAAAGTAGCGGTGCTTGACACTGGTATGGATCTCGGTCATCCCGATTTTGTTGGTCGCCCCCTAATTAGTGCAACTTTTGTTGGTCAACCTGTTCAGGACCTTCACGGTCATGGAACGCATTGTATTGGCACCTCCACCGGGCCTAAAGCACCGGCTGGCGCAACTCCCCGGTATGGCATAGGCCACAGGGCAAATATTTTTGTTGGCAAAGTTTTAAGCAATTCCGGCTCAGGGGCGCAAGCAGGTGTATTAGCCGGTATCAACTGGGCGATCGCCAATCGTTGCCCGCTTATATCTATGTCGCTTGGCTCCTCATCACCTGTGCATCCTGCATATACTGCAGCCGGTCAATCAGCTTTGAATAATGGATGCCTTATTGTAGCAGCAGCAGGTAACGATGGTTTTGCAATCCCTACAGGTTCCCCTGCAAACTCACCTACAATTATGGCCGTTGCATCGCTTGATCCAAACCAGGCTCCATCCATTTTTTCGCAATCAGGTAAAATTGAGATTGCCGGTCCGGGCCGGGATGTATTTTCATCGTGGCCACGCCCCACACGCTACAGAACCATTAGCGGAACCAGCATGGCAACGCCGCATGTGGCAGGTTGTGCTGCTTTATGGGCTGAAACATCGCCCAACTTAAGAGGTATACTGTTGTGGAGAAAGTTACAGGCAACTGCAAAAAGATTACCATTTCCGGCTTCAAGAGTGGGCGCCGGACTTGTGCAGGCACCTTTGTGATAATACCATTTATCTTAGAGCCCGTTGGAGTAAAATCCAACGGGTTTATTTACTCAACCTAAAACAAACATCATGTCTACAAATAAGAAATGGATTGTAATTACCTCAGGAGACCGCGCCATAAATGAAATTTCCGCAGACCTTAAAAAAGAAGGTTTTAAAGTGGAATATGAACTGGAAGCTATAGGCCAAATTACCGGCGAGGCTAGCGATGCAATTAAAACAGCAGCTCAAAAAATAAAAGGTATTACCAGCATTTCCCCTTCACACGACGATATAAACATTGGTAATCCAGACTCAAATATTACCTGGTAAGACAGTCATCGAAAGGATGGAAAATGACAGGATGTTCCAGCGATTCACCCTTTCATTCTCAGGTAAAGCCTGTATGACAAGCTACTCTTCCAACATTAATCCTCCAGTAAAATAGAGAATACAATCATTCTTGATTGCAATTTATCCAGCACGTTACTGTACTTTAAGTTGGCGTCGCGGCTGTGTACATTGGTAAGTCCGTTGCTTATTTTTAGCTCAGGCGAAAAGGTTACAAAAGGAAAGTAGAAATTGAACCCTATGCCTGCTTCAACACCAAAATCTTTGCTTTTTAGTTTTACCAGGTCCTCCGCATTACGGGCTGCAGAATTACTGCTCAGGTCCATGTCGTACTTAACGCCACCCAACAAATAAGTTCTAAAGTTGCCTATTCGATCGCTATTAAACTTCATTTGAAATGGAAAGCTTACTATAGTAGATGGAAGCGTTTTCTTAACCCTGGATGTTTCACCAAAACTAGCGTTGGGGTATTTTAGATCGTATAAAAAGTACTTGGCGCCACCAATAATTAATTGCGGATTAACCCTGAACGAGAACCTGTTGGAGAATTGAAGGGTTCCTAACAAACCTAAAGCAATACCACCACTGCTACCGGGTTCGGCTACCAAAATGCTGTCGTTTTGTAAAAATGTGGTATGCTTTGATGGATGTAAATAAGAGTGATTGTAAGAGATGGACATTCCAAAATAATAAGGAAGATCATCGTGCCCCGGCCTGTTTTGCTCTTTATATTGGCCAAAGCTCTGCACAACCCCAAAAACAGAAAGTACCATAAAAAACAGTGCATAACGCAAAGCTTTGTTGCGAAACATCATACCCTTTACATCAATCATTTTCTAAAATTTTCAAATCTAATTTCAATAAAGGTATAAGTCTGGCAATAAGTAATTTTTATGGTTTAAGCAGGCAAATCACCTGCCGAATTCTACTGTTTGGTTGTATCAATTGGCTTGCTTACTACCGCAATAAACGGTACAAATGCCCAATGTCAGCGGTTTAAAATAAATATTCTCAAAACCTACGCTTGCCATAATCTCAGTAAACTTTTTTCCTTCGGGAAAACTTTTTACCGAGTCGTTCAGATATTGGTAAGCGTCCCCATTTTTGGCAATCAATTTCCCAAATGCCGGCGCAACTGTGTTCATGTACAAGTTGTAAATACTCTTAAATGCTGTGTGCTTTGGTTTTGAAAACTCCAATACTACCAATTTACCACCGGGTTGTAGCACCCGTAACATCTCGCTTAAACCCTTTTCAAGATTTTCAAAATTACGTACGCCAAAGGCTACCGTTATGGCATCAAACGTATCGTTTGTAAAGTTTATTGTTTCGCTATCGCCGCTAACCAATTGTATCTTATTGCTTAAGCCCAACTTATCAATCTTACCCCTTCCCAATTGCAACATACCTTCCGATATATCTATACCAGTAATACTTTCAGGCTTAAGCATGTTGTAAGTAAGAATGGCTACATCTCCCGTTCCGGTTGCAACATCCAATACTCTTTTAGGTGCCAGTGATTTTAATTCTTTAACAGCTTTTTTACGCCACCCCACATCAATACCTGCTGATAAAAACCGGTTTAAGAAATCGTATCTGAATGCAATTTTATCGAACATGGTTGCTACCTGTTCTTTCTTACTTAACGTGCTTTGTTTAAAAGGTACTATGGTATCGTGGGCAAAT
>JANPPB010000610.1:0-7400 GCA_031428295.1 Segetibacter sp.
TTGGCAGCTTCTTCGGCGGTACCCTCATACCATAAGCAGATAATATTTTTGGCCATCCGGTTTATTGCTTTTGATTAAAAAAATGGTGTTTCAGTAATAGTGGAAAGGTGCCTGCTTAAAAGCACCTACAAACTTCTATAGACTGTCTTTCGCAATAACACTCCAATCCTGGTTGCCATGTCCCTTTGCAATCCAAGCATCCATTAGTTCTGCAACGGCAGGAATAACAGTCAAATGGGTGCCTGCTTCTTCGGCTGCACTCAACATAAGACCGGCATCTTTTCGGGCCATGCTCAGCTCCCATGATGGTTGGTCGAAAGTGCCTTCTGTAATTTTTTTCAGCCTGGCGGGCACCATGGCACCGGGGTTCCAGTTACTAAACAGTGATAGTATTTCTTCGGCCTTTATGCCATGGGCTTTTGCAAGTGCAAGCGCATCGGACAGGCCAGCGGTTAGGCTTATTAAAAACAGGTTGCCGGTTAGTTTAATACCAGCCGCCTTACCTTCTGTTGGCCCGAAATTGATGAACTTTCCTGTCATCTTCGATAGCTCACTTTCCAGTTTAGCAATGGTCGGCTGATCGCCTGACGCCAACATAAAACCGGTACTTTCAAGAGCGTTTTGCGGACCCATAAAAACCGGTGCATGCAGGTAAGTAAAGCCTTTGCGCTTCCATTCTTCGGTACGTTTAATGGCGCCTTTAGCCGAGGTGGTGGTATGGTCTACAATAATGGCTCCTTGCATGAAGCCGCCAATAGCAGCTAGTAACACTTCGTCTACAGTGGCATCGTCTTTAAGCGTTACATGAACAATGCTTGCGCCTGCAACAGCCTCCTCTATATTTTCAAAAGCCTTTGCTCCATGCGCTACCAATGCTTTGGCTTTCGAGGCGGTACGGTTCCATACCTGCACTTCATCGCCTTTTTGCAACATTGCTTTTACGAAATTGGAGCCTAACAATCCCATGCCTAAAAATGCTTTCATGTTTATTTGATTTTGGGTAAAGTTAGGAAGTGTACAATTGTTGGCTTGTGCAGTTAGGGTTTAATAACAGGAATGTTGCTAAAGGAATTTTATCAGTGGGTTGTGGGAGTTGTTAGCAGCTCTACATTGGTAGACATGACCCTCTTGTTCAAGGTATTCCGCGTTTGGGTTGTGTGAGATGTGCTGAAAGGACAGCTTGTACTTAAGGATAAATGTTGTTCTCCGAACAACCGGCTCTAATAAACAAGTGAAAGCTGTTAAGGTCTATCCCTAATAAATCCCATTTTGGCATTCTATAATTTGTACACCCCACCAATAGCTTTACAGCATTAGTGATCATTGCTTTGTTCCCCCACATTCTTCACCTCTTAATAATAGCCGAAACATATATTTGCTACATGCCTTTGCGTTTTTTAAGAACCCTACTGCTAACCAGCTTTATTTTATCAGTCCCCTTCAGTAATGGTTGGGCTCAAAATGCATCTTTCGGTAACACTATAAGTATAACCAATCCTTTTCGGTTTCTACCCGGTAACGATAGCACCAGAAAATTCAATTACACAACACTGGAGCAGGCAAAGAAATTGAACTTAAATCAAACGGCCGGCAGGTCTCTCTCAACATGCAACACCACTACGTTTTATATGCATCTTCCCGCAGCTGCAGGGGAGAAAATTAATTTACAGGAGTTACAAACCTTACCGGGCGGGGACTTTATTGCGTTTGGAAACAGGGTCTTAACAAACAATCAGCAGGAAGGCATCATCATACGAATGACCAACGGCGGAACAATTGTTTCGCAACAAACGTTGAGAATAAACAATCAGCCTGCTACCATTTCTGCTGCCCGCATTTGGGCTTCGGGTAACATTGTTATTGCAGGTATTATTAATAGTACCAATTCGGTTTTTGTTGCCGAATTAAAAGATGATCTATCTACCAACTGGACAAATGTTTTTACAGTTGCCTCTGCACCATTGAAAGTCACACTCGATCTTTTTGCGCTTGACGTCATCGATATTAACCTGGCAGTTCAATTAACCGGTTCTATTGTTTATTCAACATTAACCCTTGCGGGCTCATTAATCTGGAGCAAGCAAGTACAGGTGGAGGGCCTTACAGATCTTATCGGTTTCAATGTTATGTTGTGGAACCAGGTTGGATTGCTGGTTAACGTAGTACGCAACGGAAAACGCATGGTAGTAGTGCATGAAATTGAAGTAAATAGCGGGACAATAACATCTGCACATATCCTCGGTAATGGTTCAACGGAAAATGTAGGGTTAAAGAGTGGAGCCTTTAATGTAAGACTGAAAATGTTAAGCGTGTCAAAGAAATCAGCCAATGAATTTACCCTGAACAGGGACATCATGTATTCGTCTAAAACGAGCGAAGTAAAACATACCTATACTATTACCGGTAAAGTTGATTTTGACATTACGGGTGCGATGGATAATGCCGGCGATGCAATGGGATTCTGTTTGCCGAAAGATGGAACAATGATTTTTATCCGGCATTTTGCTTATTATCAAACAGAACCTGAATATACCCGTGAGTACACTGTTCCAGTAGGGGCAAGTATTGCAGCCATTACAAGATCTTTCGATGGCGGCTTCCTGTTTGGACTGAATGTGCAAAATTCAAAAGAACTAATTTTTATAAAAACCGACAGCATTGGTGTGCTATCCGGTTGCACTTATAGCGATGTGCCTAATCAGTTTAATGAAGTATTCAGTCCGGTGCATACAGTAACCAACTTTACTGATAATACTTTTCCCCTTCAATTGTCTTCTGCTGCTGTTGGTTTAAGCAATATGTCTTTTACAACTCAGTTCGATTGCAAACAAAATTATTGCCCCGCAGACCCGGTCGACGATCCTTGCCTAAGTACCTACTTAAAAACCTTTCGGTCTAATAGTTATGTGGATGCTTTTGGAAGCAATCACCTGATGCGAAATAATAACCATTTAATGTTAACCGGGCGGTTAGACAGGGTGCTGGGAGGATTAAACCAGCGCACTACGGGCCTTAAATTATTTAATGAAAAAGGAGAATTTTTAAAAGGAGAAAACATCTACCTGGATAATGCCCCTTTTAGTGTGAGCTCAAAAAAGATGGATGACAAAAGCATTATGCTTACATCCTACTCCACAAAGGGCAACATAGTCTATTTGACCTTGACGCTGGTGTCAGACAACCTGGAAGTGATATGGTCGAAGACAATACAAAACGATGGTGGATTTGTATTTGGATACGATGGTATATTCGATGTAATCAAGGATGATGATGGCAATTACTACCTATCAGGCGGAGGTGGCGGCATTTTTAACGTGCTTGCAAAAGTGCAGGTTTTAAAGCTGGATAGCCAAGGCAACCAGGTTTGGCTAAAAACGTATGCATTAAACCGCGGGCAGTTGAGCCTGTCAACTTCCACAACTACGAAGTCTTCCATAATCGTGGTTTTTGAAGGAAGTAATAACGGAGGCGGCAGTGTTTCCGTGAGAATGAATAAGAATACCGGTGCGCTGGAGAACGCATTTATATACAACAACAATAATTGGAGTGGAGGCGTGTACAAAAGGTTTTTACAATTTGAAGATGACCGCATCTATTATGTAGGAGACAACGGAAACAGCGACTTTACAATGGGGTTATTTGATACCCTCGGCCGACCAATTAAATTCAGAACTATTAAAGCATCGTCTGTACCCAGGGCATTTACATTAAAAGATGGGATGCTATATGGGTATTACTTATTTTTTAATGGCGTTAAAACAAAAGAGGTATTGGTAAAAGCAGACTCTGGCTTAAACATTAAATACATCAATGAATATGATTCGAAGTTGTTTGGATATCCGTCGGGGATGGAGGTAAGTAATGAAGGAAATATATACATGGCCGGCAACTATTCACACGGAGGAGCTAATGGCAGTTACTATGATCCATACCTTCTTAAATTAAGCAACTCAGGCGAGTTGGGTACCTGCGGTTATACTCCGTCTGCTGCCGTAATTGAGGACTTTACTGCCCGGTACGAAACGATAACCTCATCGCCTTTAGACTTTTCTTACGGAATAGCAAATATTCCAATTCACTTTGTTCCCGAGTATAATGGCCAACAGATAAGCGCCATCCTTTGCAGCAGTGTTCCTCAATGCAATTCGGTGAAAGTATCAGGCGTTACAGCTATTTGTAAGCTAAACCAGGAGTTTACCTATAAAGCAACAAAAAATGCCTCATGCAACCTGGCTTCTGCCTGGATGTATGATACCTCATTTGCGACCATCAAATCATCTACCGACAGCACTATAACCCTAACCTTTAAACGCACAGGCGCCACCTGGTTAAAAGCACGCCTGAACACCGGATGCACCTCTTACTTCGATAGCTTACTCCTGCACATACAGCAGGCTCCCGCAACATTCTCATTAGGTAACGACACTACCTTATGCCCTAATGATTCTATTACTCTTAACGCAGGTAATGGCTTTAATTCATATAAATGGAATGATGGTTCAACCGACTCGATTATAAAAGTAAAGTCAATGGGTAAATACTTTGTACGAGTAGATAATGTTTGCAACGATGTGTTTGCTGATACCATTATTATCACCGCTTCAATCATTCCCGAATTAAGCATTGGCCCCGATACTACGCTTTGCATAGGCGACACTTTAAGGCGTACAGCATCATCTGGTTTTATCAATTATAAATGGTTGCCACAGCCATTTCAGATTACCAACCAGTCAACCACTGCTGCATTCATTCCCCAGCAGAATACTACCCTTACAGTAAGAGCAACCACCAACCAGGGTTGTAGTGCAACAGACACCCTTTTGATTACCATTATTGCAGCACCACGGGTTTACCTTGGCGCCGACACCAGCATCTGCGCAAACGACTCAGTTACTATAAATGCCGGCAATGGCTATAGCCAGTACAGGTGGAGCACCGGAACAAATGCTCAACGTTTATCCTTAAAAACCGCCGGAGTTTATTCCGTAATTGCCAAAGCAGCAAATGGCTGTTACGCAACCGATACGCTTGTTTTACAAGAGGTCTATCAAAAACCAGTGGTTAATCTTGGCAACGATTTTAATGTTTGTACCGGTGATGTAAAACGTTTGGATGCCGGCAACTTCACCAGCTACAAATGGCACGACGGCTCTGTAGGTAAGTATTACACTGCCAGCAATAAAGGCGCGTATTCAGTTACAGTAACAGATAACAACAACTGCTTTACCACCGACACTATCCTGTTAAAATCCTTACTTCCCCTTCCTGCAAATTTTCTTAGGCCCATTGACAGCCTTTGCCAGTACGATAAAATGGAAGTAATAGCCCGGGGTAATTACAATAGTTATGCATGGTCAACCGGCTCGGTAAAATCAACCCTTGTGGCAGATAAGCCCGGTGTATACAGGCTATCTGTTACCAATGCTAATGGATGTACGGCCAGCGAAACGATACGCATTGTATCTAAAAATTGCTTGTTCGGCGTATTCATTCCTTCTGCTTTTACACCCAATGCCGATGGCACCAACGATGTTTTCAGGGCAAGAGTTTATGGGAACGTCATTACCTTTCAATTGACTATTTACAACCGCTTTGGCGAAACAGTCTTCTCTACAACCGACCGATACAAAGGCTGGGACGGCACGGTTAATAGCATCCCACAAAACCCGGGAACTTTTGTTTAC
The DNA here is from genome assembly GCA_031428295.1 of Segetibacter sp. Classification (GTDB taxonomy): domain Bacteria; phylum Bacteroidota; class Bacteroidia; order Chitinophagales; family Chitinophagaceae; genus Segetibacter. The sequence continues at coordinate 5,685 of JANPPB010000610.1, forward strand.
AAATGCACCTATCATTTAGAAGGAAGTAAACCAACTGCAGAAAAAGGAACCATTGTATTGATACGTTAGTTTGTTTAGTCAAATCTTTCTTCTATTCATGTCTTCTTTAAGGTGCCGCTAATTATAAACAACCCGGCTCCATAAAGCAAACCGCATTTAATTAAGTATGTCCGGTGTTGCAACAACTCCTACCGCCAGTAATTAGTGTACTTAGTTTTTGAAACTCGTACAAGTGCTTTTTTTGAAGGAAAGGAGGTCATATACCTCCAGTCATCCTTAAATTCCAGGTCTCGCTGCTCTAAGACCTGTAACAACAAATGAATCATTGCGTAGCTTCAGTCTCTATTGCAGAAAAGCTTGCAGGTCACCTAAATCAATGTATCGAAACATAATCACCATCAAAAAAAAGTGCTATGCCATCCAAAGACTTAAGCGAATTTCACCAGCAGGTATCCAACCTATTTCCGTGGCCCAAAACCGCTGAAGAATGGGACCAGTATCGATTGACAAATGACCAGGTACACTTCTTTAACGAGAACGGATATTTGCCCGGGATAAAAATGCTCAACACGCATCAGCTTGACATTTTACGAGATGAACTCTTTCAATTGATTGATCCCACCCGACACGACAATTCGCTTTTTTACGAATACAATAGCAACGAATCCACCGATCCCGATACCATCCTGTTTCATGCCCTGGGCGAATGGCGCATTACCAACGGTCTTCATGATGTATTATGGAACCCTGCATTCGTAATGGCAGCAAGTCAACTGCTGGGCGACAAGCCCGTGCGTTTCTGGCACGACCAGATATTTTATAAACCCGCTAAAAAAGGCGGCGTGGTAGCATGGCACCAGGATTATTCGTATTGGACAAGAACAAAACCCGTTGCACATATAACCTGCTGGTGTGCGTTAGACGATACCACAATTGAAAACGGTTGTCTTCAATATATACCCGGAAGCCAGAGGTGGGGATTGCTGCCAAAACCCATTATCGCCGGCGATCTTCATGGCATACGGGAACACTTAACCGAAGCGCAACAAAAGCAATTTGATAAGTCCGTACCCGTCCCCGTAAAAGCCGGTGAAGCAATTTTCCATCATTCCCTCACCCTTCATGGTTCGGGTGAAAACAAAAGCACGCAACCACGAAGAGCATTTGTAATAAACGCGTTTGCAGATGGTGTAGTTTCCGACAGTGATGAAGTGCTGTTGCAAGGTGTACCCCCGGTACCAAAAGGCAACAAAATGGAAGGTCAGTTTTTCCCGTTATTGTTTAGCCCTGCTAATAAAGGTTAATAGTTCATTCCGCCCCTGCAGGTGTTTCCTGCAGTCTCGCCGTTTGCCCTGTTGTTCCAGGTGTTCCACCGATGGGTTGTGCGAGGTCTTCCGAAGGGTGACCTCGTACTTAAGGATAAAAGTTGTTCTCTGAACAACCGGCTCTGCTAAGAGCCGAGGAAAGCCGAAATGAGTTTAATTTGCCCTTGTTGGTGTTCGCTGCAGCCGTGCCGTTGCATAATCTTCACGTAAACGGGACAAGTGTAGTGACTTGCAACTGTGGCGTGGGCCTATAAGAAATAAAATTAAATGTCAGGCCGCCTAAGCCAAAGTTTCGCTGCCCGGCTCATATAAATTTAAAGCATTATACTAATAACTTTTAACCCTAACCAACCATTTCATCATCGCATAATGGTAACTGAACCTGAAACCG
>JANPPB010000611.1:0-1608 GCA_031428295.1 Segetibacter sp.
CCCACACCGGCAAATACGCTCAATCCACCATAACCTTTCGCAATATTATTAATGAGCTCCTGGATCAATACAGTTTTACCTACACCCGCACCACCAAACAAACCAATCTTACCACCCTTGGCGTAAGGCTCTATCAGGTCAATCACCTTAATACCCGTATACAAAATCTCTGATGCGGTACTTAAGTTTTCAAATAAAGGCGGCTTATTATGAATAGGCCGGCCACCAACTTTGCTTACGGCAGGCAAACCATCAATCGGGTCGCCTGTTACATTAAAAAGACGACCGTTAATGCCCTCGCCTATTGGCATGGCTATAGGAATGCCGGTGTCAATAACATCGGTACCTCTTACTAAACCTTCGGTACCATCCATTGCTATACAACGTACGCTGTCTTCGCCCAGGTGTTGTTGTACCTCCATTACCAAAATATCACCGTTTTCACGCTTCATTTCTAAAGCGTTATAAATCTCAGGCAGCTTACCGTGAAACTGTACGTCAACCACGGCACCAATAACCTGTTTTACTTTACCAACGTTTGCCATAAGCAATTTATTTATGTAGCTGTTTCAAAATTTGCCGCAAAGGTAAGGGAATAAGGTTTTTAAAAAATTTGACAAGAGAGATTTTTGGGACTGGCTCTGTGTTATAAATGTAGCATCGTTGTGTTATTTCAATACCGATAATATGGAACTTAGTTGAGCTGATAAAGCGCATCCCTGTAGATCAATTATTGACTACTCAACCATCAATTCAGTTTATTTTTATAAGGATCCATGGAATGAAAGTAAACCTGCAATTTTTAAAATACAGGTAGGTTATCTTTTATAAAACCTTTTTTATAAATCACTTTTCCTTTTTGCTCAATAACCAGCCTACGGCTCAAAAACAATTTGAATACTTAAGCAAAGACATCTAAACCATAAAAACGATCTTCATCAAAAACTATCTGCAAAAGAAAGTTTAGTTGGGATAAGACCTGATTTTCCGAAAGAAATCAGTCAATCGAAAATTGATATGATAAAATTGATGTTTGGCTGTGGGGTTGTACTGGTAATACTTACACTTGCCAACTGTTCTTAAAAAATTAGAAATTTCTTTAGACGAACATACTTTCAGGCCAGCTATTAATATCACATCACTTTTCATTTTACTCCAACCAACAACCAGCCAGGCAACGATCTGTCAACGATCATCTGTCATCCATCAACTTTCTTCTACCTTGCGTGTATGATTATTACTTCTGCTGAATACCTTATATCGAGCCCTGATTACGAAAAATGTCCGGTTGCAGACCGGCCCGAATATGCCTTTATCGGGCGGAGCAACGTAGGCAAATCCTCGCTGATTAACATGATTACTAATAGTCAGAAATTGGCTAAAACTTCGGGTTCGCCGGGCAAAACACAATTGATCAATCATTTTGAAATTAAAACACTGCCCGAAAACCACAAACCCTATCAAAAGCCTGACGAATGGTTTATTGTAGACCTGCCCGGATATGGATTTGCAAAAGTTTCAATTTCCAGCCGTCGCAAATGGGAGCAAATGATAGAGGGCTATTTGCGCAAAAGACAGAATTTGGTAAATGTGTTTTTATTGATTGAT
>JANPPB010000612.1:0-1649 GCA_031428295.1 Segetibacter sp.
TGCAGGTAAGCGAAAAACAACAAAAGTTTTTTCCAGCAAGTCAATGTATTTATCAATGGTTTTGTTATCGCTGCCAACAATTTGTGCTAACTCCTGGAAGCTTACCTCGCTGCCTACCTGCAATGCAAGCGCTTTCAGGAGCTTTTCAAGCAACAGGGGTTTCTTAACCTGCTCCAGCATAAGCAAATCTTTATAAAGATAGCTGCCTGCCAATAGCTTTAGCAGTTCCCGTTCTTCACCGGGCTTTGTTACAATTTCAGGATAATATCCGTAGACAAGCCGTTGTTCTATCAACCTTTTTTCTTGCACCAGTCCATGGTGTTGAACCATTTCTGCAAAGCTTAGGGGATAGAGCATATACTCATATTTTCGCCCCGTTAGCGGCTCATTAACCTGGCTTGATAATTCAAAAGCTGAAGAACCTGTAGCAATAACCTGTACGTTTTTTATCTGGTCGGTAAAAAGTTTCAGCGTTAACCCAATATTTGGTATGCGCTGTGCTTCATCAATGAATAAAATCGTCTTACTGCCCATTACCGCTTTTAACCGGGTGGCGGTAGTATTTGTCAATATTTCCCTAACATCCGCATCGTCGCCATTCAAGTACAAATGTTCCTTTGCCTTTAAAATGGATTCTACGATTGTAGACTTACCGGCCTGCCTGGGACCAAACAAAATAATCGCTTTGCCCTTAAAAAGCTTCGTTTCTATACGCTGCTCCAAACTTCTTATTATCATTGTTTAGGATTACAATCCCAAAAATACATAATGAAACGGGATTACAATCCAAGTATAGTATGATATTATAGGATTTTTACGATAGAAGGGTGGTGTCAAAGTCAACTTAAATAGTCGCTTTGAGAGACATGAAAAGTAAAGCGTGAAAAGGATTATATCTATTTTAACCATAGCCGTTTCACGTTTGAAATAACGACAAGTAAACCGTGAGAAAGATTTGCCCATTTTGAGCTTAACTGTTTCACGATTAACATGACAATGGTAAAAGTTTTAAAGGCTCGCTGAGATTGCCTATGAAAATTTGAATCATCATAATGCACATTGGCGGCACCGGGAAAATATGTTTTAACGAAGTAAATTAAATTACAGACTCATCATTTCATTGGAAGCCCATCATTTTAAATAGTTCCCATATCAACAACATTTCAGACTCAATACTAACATTACTTTTAAAGAAGTTTATATTATAATATCAAAACGCTAATAAAACCGCACAATGTTTACTGTAGAGCAGCTTGTAGATTTTTACCAGCTACAGCCACACCCGGAGGGAGGATTTTATAAAGAAACCTATCGCTCAAAAGAAAGTATTGATCAGCCAGGCTTACCTGAGCGCTTTAAAGGCGAACGATCATTTTCAACGGCCATTTACTTTCTTCTACCGGCCGGTCATTTCTCAGCTTTTCACAGAATAAAAAGTGATGAGCTGTGGCATTTTTATGCAGCAGTAGCACTGAATATTTATGTGATAAATGTAGAGGGTACACTCACCCTTATAAACCTGGGCGCTGATATTTTAAATGGGGAAACCATGCAGGCCATTGTTCCGGCAGGTTGTTGGTTTGCCAGCCGGCCCGCTAAAAGCACGGGTTATTGTTTTGCAGGTTGTACAGTTTCGCCGGGTTTTGACT
>JANPPB010000613.1:0-8083 GCA_031428295.1 Segetibacter sp.
AACGACAGTTATTTTAACAACAAGATCATTCAATGGGATCCTCAAAATTTAAAAGTAATCACCACTTAAAAACCTCAATATGAAGCAAAAATTTTTAATTCCGATTTGTATAGCTTCGGCTGTTGCACTAACCAATATTGGTTGCAATACGGCCGGCGATACTAAAACAGACTCCGACTCTACATCCACAACCACTATGAACATGGATAGTACAACTACTGCAGGCAGCAACAATGTTTTAACTGATGCTGAAAAGCAGGAAGGCTATAAATTATTGTTCGATGGGACGTCGACCACAGGTTGGCGCACCTACAAAAACAAAGCAGCCGATTCGTGGTCGGTTGTTGACGGCGTACTGTATTGCAAAGGCGACACTACCAATAAGAGCGATATGAGGGCCGATATGATGACCACTGGTATGTATGAGAATTTTGATTTTTCGGTTGACTGGAAAATATCACCTAAGGGCAACAGTGGCATTATTTACCTGGCCAGCGAAGAGTTTGATGCTGCCTACCTAAGCGGTCCTGAGTACCAGATTATTGATGATAAAAATTTTCCTGAGAAATTAGAAGACTGGCAAATGACCGGTGCCGATTATGCAATGTATCCTGCGCCGGCTGCAGCACCAAATGCAGTAGGAGAGTGGAATACCAGCCGCATTGTAAAAAATAAAACCCATGTGGAACATTGGCTGAACGGCAAAAAAATTGTTGAGTACGAGATGGGTAGTGCTGATTGGAAAAAGAAAAAAGCTGAAGGAAAATGGAAAGACGCTGCAGGATATGGCATGACTGCAAAAGGTCACATTGCTTTACAGGACCACGGCAGCGAAGCCTGGTTTAAAAATGTAAAGATTAAAGAACTTTAGGACAAGAGTTTTCAATAAATGTTAAAGCCGGGATCAATCTTTATAGTTGATCCCGGCTTTTTTATTAGGGTGATTTAGCTTTTATTTTCTGTAGTTGGTTTAGTTACGGGTACCGTTTTAATCTCAGTCTTTTCCACGCTTTGTACCGATTTACTGCCGGTTTCTACCTCAACGGTTTTGGTGGTTACCGCATAATCGTTCGGATGGATTGCCGATCCATATTTAATTGTAAAGGCCTTGGTAAACTCGGCGCCGAGGTATAAAATGATAGAGCTATAATACACCCACAACAACAGAACTACCAAAGAGCCCGCGGTTCCATACGTGCTACCTACATTGCTCTTGCTTATGTAAAACGAAATGCCAAATTTACCAAGCATAAAAAGTAGGCTGGTAGCAACAGCTCCGGCCAAAACATCCTTCCACTTTATTTTAGCATCGGGGAGCACTTTAAATATTACTCCAAAAATCAGGGTGATGACCACCAGTGTTATCATAATGTTGAGGATGTAAAACACCACAACAGTCACATCAGGAAAATGTGATCTGAGCCTTTCGCTGAAGCCATCGATGATGGCAGTAACACCCAGCGATACCAGTAACAAAAACCCCAGGCTAATGATGACTGAGAATGATAAAAGCCTGTTTTGGATCATTTTCAGCCATCCACGTTTAGGCTTTGGCTTCAGGCCCCAAATGGTATTGATTGAGTCTTGTATTTCAGCAAAAACTGATGTTGCTCCAATAAGGAGTGTGATGCCTCCAATAATTGCAGCCATGGTACTTTTGCCCGCCAGCGAGGCGTTTTTTATAATCTGTTGTAATTGCATGGCAGTATCTACCCCAACAAACCCTGATAATTGTGCTACAATTTTTCCCTCCACTGCTTCACGCCCTAAAAATATACCGCACAACGAAATGATCATTACCAGCAAGGGTGCCATGCTAAACACCGTATAGTAGGCAAGCGAACCGCTCATTTTAGTAATCTTATCTTCGCCCATAGCCACAAATGAATTCTTCCACACTTCAGCCAATCCCCGAAGGGTTATTTTTTTCGTCATAAATACCTTTTTATGCAGACATGCCTGGAATTTACCGTAGTCTTAATTAGGAAACTCCGAAAATTATGTAGTTAGACTACGGTAAACTAAACAAGAGGAATTTAGCGTAGCCTAAATTGAGACATTCCACAATTCACGTAGTTAGACTACGGTAAACTAAACAAGAGGAATTTACCATAGTCTAAAGTAGATGTCTAGAAATGCTTTATTCAGACTACGGTAAAATAAAAAGACCCCGGTAAAATAGCGGGTTACTTAATCGGAATAAATAACCGAAACTGCACCAGCTTTTCCTCGTCGGAGATGCCATAGGTTACCTCTCCATAAATTTTATTAAACGGAGCTAACAAAATACCACCGCCGTATGCTGAATGTATGGTGTTGGATGTTTCGCCGGGAAGCCATACCCGTCCATTGTCGAAGAAGGTAATAAAGCCAAACTTACCCCGATAAATGTGTCGCTTAACATCCATCATATAGCGAAGAGAGTTGTTGTTGTAGTAAGCACTTTTGCCATTAAAGCGCCCCCAGCGAAAGCCCCTGAAAGTCTGTCCACCGCCTATGAAGGCATATTGATAAAATTCGGGTTTGCCCGTAATTGTTTGTGCCCCACCCAATAGTATCATCGAAAATTTTGAGGAAAGGGGAATGAATAGCCGCAGATTGGCCTGGAAATCGCCCAGGTTTCGTCCACTTGTTTTCAGATTTTCCAGGTAGGCTGCTCTTGCCCAGAACATGTATCCTTTAGTTGGAATGATGGAATCATTCAGTTTGTGAACATTATATAAAACCTCTGCGCCACCGAAATGCTTTATTTTGGTAAGGTCTGGAAGTACACCGTTGAGGTACTTACCTGTAAACCGGTCCTCATCGGCCTTAACACGTATTTGCTGATACAGTCCATTTATCCTGAAATTTGATTGACCAAACTTCCTGTTTAATCCCACACTACCCAGCCATTGCTCTGAACGTGCCCGGTAGTAATAAATGTTGTCTTCAACGAATTTGGTTTCGTTACCAAAACCAAAAAAGTTGGTCCACCTTATGGCATCCCACCTGCCTGTTAATACCAGGTCCCATTTACCAATAAGTTTTGGAAACAATCCGTCATAATTTACACTCAAGCCACGCTGCGAAAGTGAATAATTAAGACTTAAGTTCTGCTTGTAGGCAAACGGAGATTTTCTCCATTTATATTTGGTTGAGCCATAACCAATACCTACATAAAAAAAATCGTCGTTATTAAATGAGAAGGTGGGCTTTTTTCCTTTTTTATCATAGGTGTAAGAAGCATATTTAAACTCATGAATTTTGTCATTGTCTGAAAGCTTTAGTTGGTTGTTGCCCGCCTCAAAATAATTGTTCTTATTATCATACAAATAAACCCCGGATCCGGCAACCACCATACTGTCGCGGTCCTTTCCACCAATCAATCGGAGTTTAATACCGTTCTCCTGGCCTGTCACTATAAAGTGATCTTCGCCAGCAATGCCATAAACCCTAATCTCGTGGGTTTCATCTTTAGTAAAAGTGCGGTTGTAAAAGGAGATTGATGACGCACCATTGCCTACAGCAAAAATTTGTAGCGAAGTCTCATGGTCATTTATCCGGTTAATCACAAAACGCTCCTGGTCTTTACTTCCGGGTACATCCACTTCTTTGGCAATAAACCGGTAGTATGTGGTTGTGTTATCAAGCAAACGGTCGCGGCGGCCTTTTAATATGGTTGCTATTTTTACTGCTGACAGATCTTTTACTTCTGCAGGCACTTGTTTTACAGCCTCATCAATTACCTGGTTGGTTAAGGCTTGTTGTATTTCTTTAGCTGCGGACTGCCAGTCTGCAAGTGTCATTTCGTTGGCAAAAAAACGGTCAAGGTTTCTTTGTTCAAAATTAAAAGACTTTACATCCCTCATTTGCTTTTCAAAGGGTTGAAAATATTTCATGCCTGAAGCTGAAAATGCAAACGATAACAGTACTCCGTTGTAAGTGTAAAATGCCTGGTCCCGGTCTTGTGGAACAGGTACATAATAGGTTAATCCGTTTTTGGTTCGGGTACCCCATTCCCATTGGTCTTCGTGCCGGTCCCAATCATTAATCAGCATATCGAAAAGCCTGGATTTAATGTATGTTTTTTGGTCGGCCCTATACTTGTTATGTTCCAGCAGGCTATCAATTACTTTAAAGGTGCCCTCATAATTTTCAAAGTTGCCAAGGTTATCAGCTTCTTTCCAGTTACCATCCAGCTTTTGCTCAAAAAGGTAAGAGCTGTTTCCAAATTGCCTGAACGTATCAATCAATGGCTGTTTTGGAACATAATAAAAAGTAGGGTTGGTATGATAAACGTTTGACTTGCCCGCCAGATAGGCTGCTATCGGGGCTCCGTATGGATAAGACATGGAGACTTTGTCATCAACAATTTTTTCTAAAAAAGTACCTAAAAAATCTTCGGGTAAAACTTTGCCCAGCGATTTATTGATGGTGCGCAGCGTATATTTCTTATCATTTTTATCGGCTAATTGTAATGATTTGGTTTGATGACCTCCTCCTTCTTTTACGGGTTTAAGGCCGCCGGCAAGTGTATCAAGCATTGCTATATTAAGAGTTACCGGGGTATACCAATCCTTGCGATAATTTTTACCCCACAACCATTGATGAAAGTTGCTGGTCTTGTATTCGGCACCTGCCGGTACTTTAATTTTATTGGAATTGGTGGGAGGAACCTGTGAAAAGGAGGGGGAACAAATACTGCATATTATAAAGATAAGGAGCGTGTTAAAAGTAGCTTTCATATATAAATTTATTACAGTCCTACAAATACTAAAAATCTTGCCACTCAGTTTTTTATTTATAAGCGTTTTGGAATAAATAGGTAAGTAAAGCCGCGTTTACAGATTTAGTAAGTTTTCGGGCAACAACCTTTCAAATAAGAGTTATTAATAATCTCCACCTGTTATTCTATTTGTTCTATCTGGTAATCAATACCATTGCATTGTACCGTATCTCCAACTTTTTTGCCTGTGAGTAAGTTACCTAGCGGCGATGCATGTGATATCAATAGTAAAATATTGTTGTCCATTAGCACTTTACCCAAGCCGACCGCAATAAAGATCAAACCTCTGTTTGTATAAATAAGGCTGCCTTTACCAATAATGTTTGCTTTTTTGCATAGATCAATTTGGGTTAGCTGAAGGCGCTGCCCCAGCAAAACCTGTAATTGCCGGCCGGTATTTTCCTGCTCAATTTGTAGCATTGCAAGAGCAGTTTCATGCTTATCGCCGGCGGTGCTTTTGGTTTCGTTGGCAGCGCTATGTCGTATATCCAGTAAAATCTTTTGTAACGAGGCTATTTTTTCATTCAAAATTTCCAGGCACTTATTAGTAAAATCCTCTTTTAAATTCATACCAATCAACGTTGCTTTTTACTATTCAATTATTTCTGTAAACCGGCAATAATGTTAATCGTAAATGCTACAACAAATGTGTTAAGTGCAAAAGATAACAATCCATGAAACAAAGCTACCCGTCTTAATTTGCCTGAAGTAATCTGCACATCCGATACCTGGAAGGTCATTCCTAAAACAAAAGAGAAATATGCAAAGTCAAGATAATTGGGTTTCTTCTCCAAAGGAAATTCTAACCCTTCTGCAAGCTTTGAAGCATCAGTTGCCTGATCGTCGTAATACAAATGGGCGTAATGAAAAGTAAAGGTTGTATGCACCATCAACCACGACAATAAAATGCTGGCAATTGTTACAAGTAAACTATACACTTCGGCGTTTTGAGACATTTTTTTTGAGACAATCAAAATTAAAACCGTAATCATACTTGCAAACGATGATAAAAGGATAACAGTAAAAACAAAAGCAGTACTGCCATCTTCTTTTTTGGCAATATGCCTGATTTGTTCAGGGGAACGATTAAATAACACAATCCACGAGCTTAAGAGGTAGGTAAACGCAAATACGTCCCACAAAATAACAGCAGACACCAACGGCGAAATGGAACTATCGCGTATAAGAAGGAATGTTGCTAATGAAAAAAGAAGGCTGATAAGCACACGTTGCAGGGGATGCATTTTTAAAAAAATGTTTTCCCCCGTTGTGGATTTGGGCATAGGGTTAATTAACTGTGTAGTGAAAAGTAACATGCACCTTCACTGTAATAATGAGAGGTTAGTCCGGTGGCAAAAACTTCTGCCTGAACATCAAAAAAATGTTTCGCCAGGGTTATTACAAACGATCAAATTATGATCGTTTGTAATCAAATTCACTAACGAAACTTACATGTCGTATTCAGGCTCATAGTCATCATCTAACACCGAAAAATCGTTAGTAACCAGATAGATTGCTATTGCTCCGGCAATGCCTGCTATTGCAGCAAAAATTAATATATTTTTCATTAAGTATATTTTGAAATGAAAGTACAATTTAGATACCAGCCATATAATTACCCACTTCTAATTGAGCATAATGTGCATTAGCCTGTTATTTTTCCTGGTTTTTCTTTTACTCTTTTTCTACTGTCTTTAAAGTTATTCTCGTAAATCTGTATCCAGTCTGCAGCCGAAATTTTACTCATTAATTCTCCTATCAGTTTGTAGGGTATTTGTTCAGGTTTTTTAAACCGAAGGCAACTTTTACCCATATCCAGCTTGCCGGGAGTAAACTTTTGCCATGCATCTACAAACCATTTAAGCAATTTTGGGTCGGCATAAATACCCATATGATAAAAGGCTATAAAATTTTTTTGAGAAGCTATACCGGCAAAAGGAAGCGGCAACGAAGGATCGCAATGGTAACCTGGCGGGTAAACATCGTGTGGCACCGCATACCCAATCATGCCATACCCCATATCTTCCTTAAATCCTGCAGGTAAATTTTTCAATACTTCTGCTCTCAAGGCAGTTACGGCGCTTTTACGCTCGGCAGAAAGCTCTTCAAGGTAGGCCAATACGGTTTTGGCATCAGAGGTCATGCGGAAACATTTGCGCTAAAAATACAAATGTTTACCATCAATAGGTAGTGCAATGTTAGTGCTTTGTTTTGCGTTATTTAACAGGACAGTATGTTGCAGAGATAAGAAATGGCTACAAAATTGTATATATCATTCTTACACAAAGTTGAAATGATGGCAATATTGAAATGAGCATGATCTGCAACACGAATAAAAGCATTCATTTTAATTACTGCATATTTGCAACTTTTAAATTCTTTAGGGCATCAATTTATTAGACTTTTTATACAATGCAACTCTTCAAAAATTTATTGATCAATTGGCAAATCAATAGCATACAGCAGAAAATTAAGACACTTCATAACAAAGGAGAGGATATAAGGATCTACAGAGCTAAAATTGCCGAGTTAAACAGGAAAAAGGCAGGCGGATAAACTTCAGTCTATTTCTGATTACGTCTTTTAACCAACCAGGTTTTAGTATTGTTTTACCTGCCCGCCTTATCATTTTAAAATCCCATTCCCAATGCTACTTTAAAGGAATGATTATACGATTTTAAATTCTGATTGGCATCGGCTTTTGATATGCCATGATCATAGGCAGCCATAACATGAACACCATTACCAAACTGGTAACCTACACCACCTGTTAAAGCAGCATCCCACTTATTAAATTGAGCAGAAGCATCTGTTTTATAGTTCAGCAGATTGAAACCCAACAAACCAGCGGTTGTTTTAAGATTTGCAGCGGTGAGGTACGAAACCTGCGGACCACCAAAAACCTGGAACCCATTAAGATTTGCCTTTAGTAAAACGGGTAAATCAATGTATTGTGTAGTTAAACTTGCTTTGGCATTTACTCCTAAAAAATCAATTCCTTTTGCTGATATAGCGCCAACCATATCGTATCCTTTTTGAGAATAATACAGGGCAGGTTCAATACTTAAGTTACTGCTTACAGGTATTGAAACATAACCACCACCAAAATAGCCGGTGTGGTTTTTTGTACTTACCATGCCTTTGGTAAAGTTCAGCAGGTTATTAAAATTATCAATGGCATCACCACGCATACCCGAGGAAGTTACACCGGCACGAACGCCATACGATATTTTTTGTTGACCAAAAGAAGTAAAGGCACCGGCCATTAACAACAAAAATAAAAATTGCTTTTTCATAATATGGGTTGAGAGGTTT
>JANPPB010000614.1:0-1925 GCA_031428295.1 Segetibacter sp.
TTATGTAATAACTCTTGAACGGGATATTGAGCGGCAGGAGCACATTGTAAAAGACCTTGAAGGCCTAAAGTTTTCGTTTTTTTACGGGAGTGATAAGAAAAATTTAGTGATGGATGAATTGATTGAAAATGGTACCTATGATGAGCCTAAAGCAATTAAAAATCACAGGTTTGATAAACCCATGAATACCGGACAGATTGGTCGTAGCTGGAGCCACCGGTTGGTTTACGAAGACATGCTTGAAAATAAATACAACCGCATTCTTATATTGGAAGATGAGGTAATTCCTAAGAAAGAAGGGTTTGAAACGTTTGAAGAAACTTTGACATCCTTACCTGCTGACTGGGAACTATTATATCTCGACTGCGACATTAACCTGAGCCGAAATTTAGGCACATGGTTCAGGCAATTGAGCTGCCACATCCGTTATTTTTTTGGCAAGCTAAAGTGGAACCATACGGTAATTAATAATCTATATGCCCGCAAATACTCTGATACTTTACTGGTTGCAGGCATGCACGAATGTACCAATGCATACGCTATCACGCAATCAGCAGCTAAAAAGTTAGTCGCTCTCCAAAAGCCAATTTCTTTTCTTTCTGATGGTTTACTTGCACATGCCTGTACCAATAAGATATTGAGGGCTTATGTATTTAAAGCCGGTGCTTTTCAAAAACACATGAAGTTGAAGGTAAAATCGCTGATTGATTAACGGTGAAGGCTAAACGCAGAATGCTTAACGCAGAACGCTAAAAACAAAATCGTTTCATTGCGAACTTGTTGGCTGAACGCCCAACGCTTCAACCTATGCCGTCCTTGCGAACTTGTTTCGGAATCTCCTAACTTACTACACTGAAAACAGAACGCTAAATGCTGAAAGCCTAAAGCCCAACGCTTAACCCTAGCCGTCCTTCCGAACTTGTTTCGGAAACCCCTGGATAATACCAACCATAATATCAGCCTCTTAAATAAATGCAGCAGTATGGCTCTGCTACACCACATTCGAATCCTAATTTTACCGCAAACAATTGCAAATGCTGATTTCAGGATTCACCATTATCCGCAATGCGGTAAAAAATGATTATCCCATTGTTGAAGCCATTACTTCCATATTACCAGTGGTTGATGAAATGATTGTATTGGTGGGAGATTGTACGGATGGGACTGAGGAATTGATTCGCTCCATTGCTTCACCTAAAATAAAAATTCACTATTCAGTTTGGAACACACAATTACAAGCAGGCGGTGTTGTACTAGCCGAAGAAACCAATAAAGCTTTTGCATTGATTGACCCTGCCAGCACCTGGGCCTTTTACATACAGGCCGACGAAGTGATTCATGAAAAATATCATGCAGCCATTATTGAAGGATGCAAAAAATATAAAGATGATAACTGGGTGCAAGGCCTGTTATTTAAGTACCTGCACTTTTATGGTACGTACCAATATGTGGGCGATAGCCGCCGGTGGTATAGCCATGAGGTTCGTATTATAAGAAACGATAAATGCATTAGTGCGTACAGGGATGCACAAGGTTTTAGAGTAGGTGAAAAGCGCCTGGATGTTGCAAAAATCGATGCATGGGTATACCACTACGGCTGGGTAAAAAGCCAGGAAAAAATGATTACCAAAATGAAAGATGTCAGCAATTACTGGATTGCAGACAAAGCCGAATGGGAACGCTTTATGGCCAAAGAAAATATGTTCAGTTTTGAGGACTACGACAGTATTAGCAGGTTTACCGGATCGCATCCAAAGGTTATGGAGAACCGTATACAACAACAGGATTATGACTTACAACTTGATGTAAACAGGAAGAAACTAAAACTAAAACATCGCATTATGTACTTTGTTGAAAAGCTTACAGGTAAGCGATTTTTTGAGTTTAAAAACTATAGGGTGATCGGCTAAGATTTTACCTGTAAA
>JANPPB010000615.1:0-2522 GCA_031428295.1 Segetibacter sp.
TTGATGAACACAATTACCGGGGTATCCCTCATGCGGCACACTTCCATCAGGCGGCGGGTTTGGTCTTCTACCCCGTTTACACTGTCAACCACCAGCACAACACTGTCCACGGCTGTAAGGGTGCGATAGGTATCTTCAGCAAAATCTTTGTGACCGGGAGTATCGAGCAGGTTAATTAGCATGCCTTTGTACTCAAAGCTCATTACAGAAGTAGCCACCGAGATACCGCGTTGGCGTTCAATCTCCATAAAGTCGCTGGTAGCATGCTTTTTAATTTTGTTGCTCTTAACTGCGCCGGCTGTTTGTATGGCCCCACCGAATAACAAAAACTTTTCGGTTAAGGTGGTTTTACCGGCATCCGGGTGACTAATAATCGCAAACGTCTTACGACGGTTAATTTCTTTTTCGTATTTCATTTTTCAAATTCAAAAGTAAAAAGTCAAAAATCAAAAACAGGCCAAATGAATTACCATTGAGCCAAAAGCTTTTTAATTTTTACTTTTTAATTTTTACTTTTTTAGAGGCGCAAAGGTAAGGGAAGCAAGTTTGCAAAGGGGCATTGTAAGGCTGCTGTACCAGGGCCCAAGAATGTGGAATTGACTTTCTAAAACCATCAGTTTTTTAAAATATGGTATTTCTATCATGAAATTGGACGTAGCTACTTTCCTAATACTTACATCACTCCTTCCAAAACTTTCCAAACATTCTCGGCCACAATTTTTGCTCCTTCCACATTTGGATGAATGGCATCCTGCTGGTTCAGTGCTTTTACCCCTCCCACTCCTTCTAACAAAAATGGTATAAGGGTCATAGAATTTTGCTTTGCCAGGTCAACAAACATCGATTTAAATTCATTTGAATATTGTACACCCATATTTGGCGGAACCTGCATACCTGCTAAAACTAATTTAGCCTGCGGGTATTTTGTTTTGACTTTCTCAATAATAGACTGGAGGTTCTTTTTTGTTTCAGTAATCGGAATACCCCGAAGCCCATCATTTGCACCCAATTCCAATACAAATACATCTATAGGCGATTTCAATATCCAGTCAATTCTGCCATTACCCCCCGAAGAGGTTTCTCCGCTAACACCGGCGTTCACTGATAAATACTTCAACCCTAATGAATCGATTTTATGCTGTATTAACGAAGGAAATGCTTCTGCAGGCTCCAATCCATAACCGGCAGTAAGGCTATTGCCAAAAAACAGGATGGTCTTTTTTGAAGTGTTACTTTCTGTGGCTGCTTTAGTTTCAACCTGCTTTACCGGGTTGTTCTTAGCCTCGTTATTCTTACAACTTACCATAACGGATAAAGCGATTATGCAAGTCCCTAATAGTTTAATCATAGTTCAATTTTAAAGCTTTTATTCTTTCTGTTAAGAATATCTGATTTGCCTAAACCCTGCCAACATAAAAACTGTTAATCAGTTATTTTTACGGCAACCACATTTTTAAGGCAAGATAAATTAAAGCATTTGGACACCATCCTCAACATTCAAAATGTACAGAAAACTTATCATAGTGCAGGCCGTACATTAACTGTTTTAGACAACATCAATTTTTCAGTTGAAGCCGGTTCCACCATGTCGATTGTTGGACCGTCGGGAAGTGGAAAAACTACCCTGCTCGGCTTATGTGCAGGGCTGGATCGTTCCAGCTCAGGAGTTATTGAATTAAATAACATACGCCTCGACGATTTAAATGAAGACCAACGAGCCCAGGTGCGTAACCAGTATGTCGGTTTCATCTTTCAAAACTTTCAGTTGATGCCGACACTTACTGCATTGGAAAATGTAATGGTACCACTTGAACTGAGGGGAGCAAAAAAGATAAAAGCCATTGCGCTTGATTTGCTAGACAAAGTTGGTCTTGCTGATCGCGGTCACCACTATCCCTCTCAATTAAGTGGCGGAGAGCAGCAAAGAATTTCGCTGGCCCGTGCTTTTTCTAATAAGCCTAAAATATTGTTTGCCGATGAGCCAACCGGCAGCCTGGATGCTGAGACCAGTGACCGCATTATTGAACTAATGTTTGGGTTGAATAAAGAAGCCGGAACAACGCTGGTGCTGGTAACACATGACGCTGATCTTGCCTCAAAGACACAACGTATTATCAGGTTAAAGGGTGGAAAGATTGTGGGGGATGAGAGAAGTTGACAGTTGTTGGTTGACAGTTGACAGGAGGAAATAAAATGAACCCGAGCTTAACTTGAGGAGACACACAGAAAAGATAAATCTGACCTCTGTGCCTCTGTGAAGACTCCAGTTTTTCTTAGTGGTAAATTGATTGTGTTGAGAAAAGCTGAATAGAATTTCTACAAGTACTAGTGAGTTCCGAATTATCGGAATTTAAATAACACAACGATGTTGAAGAAAGATTATTCGCCGGTCACCAGAACAAAACAACTAGAACACGAATGAATTATAAGACAGGTTTAAATTTTAAGTGGCTATTGTTAATGGCGTGGCGGGATAGCCGCCGTAACCGATCCCGGTTACTATTATTTATCTCGAGCATTGT
>JANPPB010000616.1:0-3029 GCA_031428295.1 Segetibacter sp.
TTTATTAATGTAACTAAATGCCAATAGTCAATCAGCAATGAAGGCACAAAGGAAGGAACTAATAAAAGGAAAGGCAGAATTAATCTTCTTGCAATTGGTATAATTCAGGGAGGTTTCGACCCAGGCCATCAAAGTCTAAACCATATCCCAAAACAAATTTGTTAGGTATGGTAAAGCAGGTATAGTCAATATTTAGAGGAAAAACAGAAGCATCGGGTTTATGAAGCAGAACAGCAATCTTAAGACTGAGCGGTTGTTGGTTATAAACCTGCGGCAAAAACTGGTTCATAGTTTTACCAGTATCAATAATGTCTTCCAGTATTACAATGTTTCTACCCGCAATGTCGGTATCTAAACCGATTGCAGTTATCACCTGACCACTCGATTTCGTTCCTTTATACGAGGCGAGTTTAATAAAACAGATTTCCGCATCAATGGTCAGCCTTTTAAAAAGGTCAGAGGAAAACATAAAACTTCCGTTCAGGATCGAAATAAACAAGGGTCTTTTGTCCTTGTAATCTTTGCTTAATTGAGCCGCAAGCTCATTAACCTTTTCTATAATTTCCTGCTCAGACAGGTATGGTATAAAGGTTTTATTATGTACAACAATTGAAGACATGAAAGAGGAAGTTGAGGCGCTTAAAATTATCTCATTTCATTAGCCGCCAGCGTGCTGCTGTTGCTTGCTAATTTAGGAGTAGTTGGGGCAGGATACTTAAGATAAAGCCTTTCGCCTTTGGCAGGCTCCATACCTTTTGCCAGCCGGTTAAACTCTAATACACTGGCTAACTGTATACCTTCTGCCTGGCTTATTTGATGCAGGTTTTCGTTTGCCTGTACTACGTGAATATCAGTTTTGCCTCTCCTGGGTTTCTTTTGAAGAAAGATCAATTGATCCTCATTAATAATGTCAACCTCGGGCAGGTCGTTAAAATCTAATAATTTTTTGTAGGCTATATTGTATTGATTAGCCAAAGCAAATAACGAGGTTCCTGTATTTGCATAAAGCACTTTGGCCTCATTGATCATAAATACTTTACCTGCCTGGTAATTTGCATTGCCATTGTCTATGGTAAGGGTCTTGCCTATTTGAGGTGGAGTATTTGAAACAGGTTCAATTAAAATAACCGACTCTTTAGTGTCTTCAACTTTTGTTTCTAAGGGAGTTACGGTCTCATTTTTTACAGTAAAAATTTGAGTGTCATTAGCAGACTTTCGCTGCAAGGCCAGTAATGTGTATTCTTGTAAATTATTTTCTACAATAATTTTCAACAGCTTTTGTGGATACAGGGGGTTGGTAGCGTAACCGGCCTTTTTCAACCCTTTGGCCCATCCTTCATAATCGGTAGGATCTAATTTAAAAAGGAAGGCATAATTGGGACGTACTTTTAAAAAATCTGAATGATCCTGGAAGGATGCTTCAACTGACGGATACTTTCTAAAACATTCATTTTTAGCATCGTCATCATGTAGGTAAGTTTCTCCTGTCCACTCAGACTTACACTTAATACCAAAATGATTGTTTGCAATTGAGGCAAGATCACTTTGTCCGCCACCTGTTTCTAAAACACCCTGTGCAAGTGTAATAGAGGCGGGTACACCCGTACGGATCATTTCATCAATGGCTATTTGGCTGTATTGCTTAATATATTCCGCAGCTCTTCTATTTTCATTTTGTGCAACTGCTGTTAATGAGGCACTTAATAAAATGAGGGTGGTGATAAATTTTGACAATTTTATCATTGTTTCTTTTTAATTATTAGTAATCCGTCTCTTACTGTTAGCATAACTTGCTCAACACGCTCATCGTTTAACACATGGTTGTTAAACTCGTGAATGGCAATGGCATTTTTGCCTTTTGGTGGCTGCTCTAATACCTGCCCATGAAAAAGAACGTTGTCGGCTATGATGACACCTTTGTTGGATAAGCGGGGTACAATTTTTTCATAGTAATCAATGTAGCCCGTTTTATCCGCATCAATAAATACCAAATCCCACAAATGGGGTAAAGTTGGCAGTATATCCATTGCTTTGCCGCGGTGCAATGTAATAAGATTATGCTTTTCGGCTGCCATAAAATTTTGCCCGGCAATGTCTGCATCCTCATCCCTCAACTCAATCGTGTGTAATTCCCCATCTTTCTGCAATCCTTCTGCAAGGCATAATGCACTATAACCGGTAAAAGTTCCAATCTCAAGAACGTATTTCGGCTGCAAAATGATACTTATAAAAGATAATAGTCTGCCCTGAACGTGCCCGCTTAACATGTGTGCTTGCTGGTGATGCTCAGTTGTTTCTTTATTTACCTGATGTAAAAGTGGGTTTTCCCGGGTTGTAAAATAATTTGCATAGGCTTCGGCCTGTGGGTTTATAAGGTTGTCAGCAATCATGGTTGTTTAAAAATATAAAAATATTTTACATTAACTGAGCATTCTGCCGCCCTGGCTGGTTTTGTCAATGTATAAAAATTAGCAACGTTCTTAGATAGAAGCCAGTTCGACAGCATTTCCTTCATTGCTTTTTGAGATGATTAGTAAACCTATGAATGTAAAAAGCCCATTAATTATAAGCAATTCAATACCCACCTGGTACCCTCCAAACCACTTTGTAGCATTAATATCTACCAGGTAGCAAAGGGCTGGGGCAACGAGTGTTACAATAGTAACCGCGATTGATTCAGGTAACTTTCGTTTGGTAAGAATGCCAAATGAAAACAAACCCAACAAAGGTCCGTAAGTATAACCTGCCAGTTTTAATATGATGTCGATGATCGATTTATTATCAATCCATTTAAAAACAAAAACACACAATAGAAATACCACTGCCATTATAAGATGGACCGTCATACGAATGCGCTTCCTTTTTTTCTCAGCCCATTCTTCTTTGCGGTTTAAACCAATGATATCGATACATAAAGAAGAAGTAAGTGCAGTTAAAGCACCATCTGCGCTGGGAAAGAGGGCCGATATTAAGCCAATAATAAAAATGACACCAATAATAGGTGGTAAATAACTAAAGGCTATTTCAGG
>JANPPB010000617.1:0-1806 GCA_031428295.1 Segetibacter sp.
AGTGTCGTACCAAATGCCGGTATAATTACCACATCATCTTGTGTCAGGTCTTCAAAAGGAATTAACGGTTTACCGTATGTGTCCTGTAAAAATTGTACGCCCCTGGCTTGTAAATCAGCATTTACCTGCGGATTGTGGATCATTTCACTCAACAGGTAAATTCGTTTGCCCGGGTTTTCATCTACGATTCTAAAAGCTATTTCAATGGCATTCTCCACCCCATAACAAAAACCAAAATGGCGGGCCAGGTAAATTTGCACAGCACCAAAATCAAGCAGGGTAGGCGTAAAGTCCTTTTTTAGTTTATCCTCTTGTTTTCTTTTGTTTTTAACCGCTGTTATTAACGGGCTGCGATATGTAACGGGAACATTAAATTGTTTCATAATTTTTACAAGCTGCAAAGTTACAACACAATCTTTTTAAGCAATGATGGGTTAAAATTGGGAGCATTACCTTGCCGTTCTATTTTTTGGGACGAGCTAAAGTTATTCGGTCAACATCCTCCCCGCCGTGGCGGAGCTCCCTTGTACTTATATATTTTCATAGCAGCTTTTATTATGTAGTTGATTAAACGGGTTTAAATACCCGCGATAATTATATATACACCGCTTCAAAAAATTTTACAATCAAGCGATTATCTAAGGGCAAATTTTTTGTTGCGATCACCGAAGGAAGAATTTGATACGCGATCACTTCAGCTCTTGCGTATGTTATTTACTCCTCTTTTCTTTAAATGGTGCAGCGCACCTCACTATTTGTAGAAATTCATTCCATGATTCCATTTTAGGTGCAGCGCACCATAATATTATTCCCATTCGAATGCATCTTCAAAATATCGCGGTGCGCTGCACCTTTATTAATCAATGAAATTTTGATTCTACAAATATTAGCGGTGCGCTGCACCTAAAATATTGCGGAGTGGTGTTCAGCAGAAGATTTGCATCAATTACAAATTCACATTACATGTAAACAACCTCTGTTTTGTGTATACTGCTATTGATGCGACGTAGAAACTGGAGGAATTTGGAATGCACCCTTAATAGCTTAGTGAAGGGAGCATGGTTGAATCCAATCTCTCCGCATTATCAGTTAAAACCATAAAAACCGTAAAGCTCCTTTAATGTTCCAATCCATTTTTCAAGTGGGCAATTAACTGATTGGTTTGGTTTATTTTGTATCTATGCTTTCGTACCTTTTTGCATGCCAATGTTTTTAAGCCAATTGTATAAACATAGTAAGTTGCTCTTTTTGCTGGTGATCGCTTTCATCTGCGGGCAGCTATTTATAAACGTTAAACATGGGTTGGTCTTTTCTCCCTTTTACCATTATGGTATGTACAGCCAGGTAATGAAGCCTGCAGGCGAGTACCTGGTACCTGAGATTTTTGTGGATGGCTTTAAAATTAAGGGCAGCGATTTTACGCCGTGGACATGGGACAAAATTCTTCAGCCGCTTAACTATTTTACCGCTATTCCATCAGGCAATGCACTCTATAACAACGAAGTAAAAAGATTAACGCCTTCCTATTTATCAACACAAAACACAAACAACTTTTTACAGCCTTGCGATTACCAGGCTTTCATGGAGTGGTATAAAAAATACCTGTCGCATATAATAGGTAAACCGGTAAGGACAGTAGATGTTGCCTACCGAAATTTCGGGTTCAACAAGGGCAAATTGGAACCAACTTCCACAACTTTTACGCTCAGTGGTCTATGTCAATAAATCAGCAACACCGAAAAAATATCATTGCACTGTATTGCATCATCTTTTATGCACTGATGATTTTTAAATGGTGGGGCGGCC
>JANPPB010000618.1:0-5686 GCA_031428295.1 Segetibacter sp.
CGGACCTATCAGCACATAATCGCCTGTGCTAAGGTGCATCACACGCAGGAATGCCCCACCCGGCACGTTGCATGTTAAACATTTAATTGTGCGAGTCGCAATATCATACACCATGGCATCACCAAAACTTTTTGCCATAAATGCAATACGTTTATTATCGGGCGAAAAATCTGCACGTTCACCAAAATGTGTGAGCAACTGAATATTCGAAGGAAGATGGTCAACCGGACTTCCGGGTTTCCTTTTAGTTAAAGCATTTTTTTGATTGATTGAGTTTCCCGCAGGTTTATTGGCCTGACCATAAGCCACATAATTTGAACCTGCTAAAGAGAACGTAAGAATAACAATGGCGAGGAGTGATTTCATTTTTTTATGATTGAGTGTTTATAATATTTTGGGCAAAGCAATTAAGCTTTTAAACCGGCTTTGTTTTAAATTCAATTTCTTTTTAAGGGTACTATTATATAAGGAGTTTCTTTATTTAAATCAGGATAAATTCTTCCATTGCCTCTATTATCCATCACCTGCAAATAATACATAAAGTCCCACTTAGGATTGATTTGGCTTGCAGGCACAATGGCCTGGTAAGTGTCTTTTTCGCCTGTTGCAAGCAAGGGCATGGTTTGGTAATCCTGTTCCTGGTTAACATTGCGGTAGCGGAGGCGAACCCATTTCACGCCTGCCGGTGCATTTACTTTTACTTTGATGGTAGCCGGTGCGCCAACAGCAACACTGGCCAGGGGTTGATGAATAATGTTGAATTGTTGGTCATAATTCATATCCGGCACTACTGTATAATGAGGGGCTTGTTTAACAGGACCGGTTGGTGTGAAAGACTTCCTTTTTTGTTCAAGGCTTACCAGTCCTTTCTCTAAAGCAACAAGTTCATCTTTCCAGCTTCCGCACAAGTCTGCAACGCAAACACCCATCATTAAGTTATCTGCGTACACGTCAGAGGCAGCAGCTACAATTTGCCGCCAGGCTTCAATGGCACTTTTTTCGTAAGCAATGGCATCGTCCAATGCGGCAACATCATTTGATTGTTCGAATAATGAATAACTAACAGCAGCAGGTATGCGTCTTGAATGATAAAGAGCCAGGTTGGATAATATTTCAAGGTCAACGATTGTTGAATTATATTCTTTGTTCCTGTTATTGCCAATCGCTTTTTCAGCATCATCAATCAATTGATTAATGTCGGCTGAAGTCTTCTGAAACCATAAGCTGTTGGTGCCCGGCCTCATTTTGGCTGTCTCGCCGCCTTCCAAAAGCATTTTAGCTTCTTCATTAAAATTCAGAAATTGCTGCAGATCCGTTAATTGCGCTTTTGCAAAAGAAGGCAGGTCACCAAGGCGTTGTTTTTCTGCCCATCCTCTCGTTGTAGGAAAGAGGCTGTAAGGATATGAAGAAGAAATAATGCGGGGCAAAACTCCACTGGCTTTATGAAGCGCGGATTCAACAAAGGGTGCAGCTTGTTTACCAAACCTCTTTTCAAAATCTTTTTTCCAAACCTCGGGAGATGTTTGGGGATTGTAACCTATGCGGCCAAAAGTCTGGAAGAAATGCCAATATCTTTCAAACTCATAATCGTAATAACGATAAGGAGGTTTTAATAAATCAAAAGGCTTTGCATCGTGTGGCTGCGCCTCCATTTTTGTAGCTAACGGTTCGTTTACTTCAAAGCCATCCCCATCGTACAGATGGGTACTCTCTGTAAAACGGCGAGCATATTCAGGATCGCCCCATAAGAGTATGCGGGAAGTTCCACCGTTCCATAACCGCCACAACATTTTATATTGCTGGGGATACCGCAACATATCGCTGTAGGTGTGCCGGCGGGCACTCTTCTCAGGATTGATGGCGGTTGGATGGAATGGCAGCCCCATTTGTTCCATCCAGTATTTTGTGGTAATTCTGAAAGGAACACCTATATCAATGGCGCTTTTAATAACCGACTCCGGTAACTCTTTAGCCCGAAGGTCGAGATGTAATTTAGGTACCGTTGTCTTCAGCATTTTAAAAACATCAGACCAGAAAGCATCCTGCTCATCTTCTTTTAAACCGGATTCGTTGTGCATTCTAAATTGAATTGCATCCAGCTTAGGAACCACTTTTACAAACTTTGCAAGAGCTGTTTTATTGTAACTTATAAGGTTATCAGCATTAACGCCCCATACCAGTCCGGGCACGGGTTTATCAGGAGAATCTTTTGTACCAGGGATACCTCCACCTTGTACGCCTCCCCTGTAAATGTGGTCCCAAATACCAACCGTAAAACGAATACCCCGCTCGTGACACATGTCAATTAAACGATTCATGGCGTTTAGGTTGCGTTGCTGTTCTGAAGCAGAAAGACCCACCATGCTAACGCCAGGAAAGCCTTCCACATTAAAAAAGTATGGATAACAGGGAGCGAGGAAGCCACCATTTTCATATCCAAAAATGACGACTAAAGAGTTGAACCTGTTCTTAGCCAGCATGTCAAGGTATTTGGCCCAGTAAGCCTGGTCATAAAACCGGGTTTCCCAATAAGCACGGTTCATGGTATAAATAGAAACAGCCCGCTCTTTTGCATCCGGTTTTTCAGTTATTTCTTTTACTTCGCTTAGTGGTGCTTTAGCATCATTGCTCCAGCTAACCCTGTCTGCTACATCTAAAAGTGCATACATCAAACCCCTGTCATCAGAACCGCTCACTACCCAGACAGGCTTCTTTTTAAAATCAGTTTTCCAGATGGTGAGTGCTTCAGGTACTACAGGAATGGCTCTGTTAGCAGCTTGCAACAGTTTGGCAGCCTCGCCATTTGCAGTTGACAATCCAGCAACTATTACGACCTTACCTTTTGCTTCGTTAACAGAAGCCACTTTTTCAAATTGGATATTTTTTGCTTTTAATGCATCGGTTAACTTGCTCAGACCATTGGTAACTGAAACACCGGGAGTTTTATCGGTAACTACAGACAGTTGAGGTTGGCCGATGGCGGCAAAAGAATATAAACTTATCAGCACAAATAATACTGAATGAAGTATGGAAGGACTTGTAAAAGGAAGGCGTTTTTTCATGGAAAACAAAATTGATAGGTGACTGAATTATTATTTCCGCCCATATTGGGCCATCTGTAAAGTCATAACTTTCTAAGTCCTTCCGCGTTAATAATTCTGTTTCAACATTGGTATAACTACTGGAGCCTTGATTGGCTGAAAGAGGTACGCGGAAGATAAGTTTGATTTACGGTTGGCGGCACGCATCCCCATAATGACTGTTTCATTCATCCAATCTTACCGTTGGCCTGGCGTCATTCCTCCCAAAAATCTCCCAGGGTAAATCATATACCGCTCAAATCAGAATATTCCTCAAATACTTGGCTAACACACTTACGGGTGGGATAGCAATACTGCAAAGGAGCAGGCAATTAATGTGCTCCTAACACAAAATCTAAATTCTCAGTTATCCGTGTCCCATCTTTCTTAAAGACTTCTACATACCGGTTAATTCTGTTTGTTGCCTCAGCCAGGCTAAAATTGTTGAGGTTAATATTTAGCAGGTCGATAAACCAGGGCAGTTTTTCAGGGCTGCTTACATAGGTTTCGGCTATCTGCCGCGAAATGGGTAAGGTGGTGTTTTTTGACGAATCGAACACATCTTTATCGCCTGCCTGCAGCAGCTTTTCATATTCTTCTTCAAGCAACTTTTCAAATAAAGCCATCGAAAACGCATCTCCTGCTTTCATGCCCGTATCTGCATCATCCTGCGTAAGCACCGCACCCTTGTGTACCCATTCCCACAGGATACTTAACCGTATTTCACCAGTAGCCATATCTTCCATCAGGTACAAAATATCGTCGTTACCAAAAAAGTCTGCTGGTTTAAGCGCTGCGGCCTGCATGCCCTGTCCAAATGCATTGCCATACTGAATGGCCACACTTAAAAGGTTTCTTGCGCCGCGAATGGTAGTAGGCGCCGTTTCTATTTGGATCAGATCGTCGGCATCTTTTTGCGTGTATGTAAGCCGTGGAAACTCCCGGCCCAGTTGGTTTGCTTCGCCAATCTTCTCCCAAACCGGCCGCACAATGTTTACCATTTTCCAATGAGCAACCCACTTTCCGCTGGCTCCCTCACGTTGTTCGCGTTCAGCGCCGGCAACAGCTTTTTTCATGCTTGCAGCCACACCTTCCTCAGAACCCACCGGAATATTGGGTTCCATTCCCCCCTGCCAGAGCGCACAATTGCCGTTAACATCAGGCGTGTTTACTGCGCAGCGTACCCGGTTTTCGTAATGGCGCATGTAACCATACGTCATGGTAATAGCTTCTATATCGGGGTTGACAAAGCTTTTATCCCAGGCCATGGCATCGGCAACACTATTAATATAATCCCAGCGACCAGTATTATAACCAACAAAATGTACTCCCAGTGCAGCTCTTATTTCCATTAACTGGTGGGTAGCTTCAAGTTGCTCAACCAGCACATATACTTTAATGGTGCCTTCTGCAAGGTTGAGGTGATTTTCCAGGGCCAAAATCATGTCGTTCCATAAAGCGGCTTCTCCTGCCGTTTGTATTTTTGGCAGGTATAAAACAATGGATGACCCCGCCATCTGCAACTGTTGATAATTGTTTACTACATACAGTGTAAGATCTACGATCGAAGCCGCCATAGCAATTCCCTCTGCATCCCGAACATGCCTGTCATCGAGATGAAGGCCACGGCACCTGAATATTTTAGTGGTAAACTTCAATTGCTCCTTCCAGTCGGAAATAATACTGCGGCCAAAGAAGCCCATACTCCACTTGTTCATTTCGGCTGCTACTATTTGGGCTGCCTGCAAAAACACCGGGTCGTTAGCAATGGCAAGTTTCAGGTTGCGTTGGTTATCCAACGACATGGTAGTGATTTGTCCAAGCGCATCTTCGCCGTCAAACATCCAACCATCTGCGCCCGATAGCAGGGCATACGCCACATTACGTATACTATTCTCGAGGGTTGCGTTCGGCTTGGCCGCAGGGCCTGTACCCTGTATCCATTGCCTTTGCAAATCGGCAGGAATTGTAGCACCTTCAAAGTTTCCTTCCCGGGCATCCTGCACCTTCATATTAGTACGTGGTATCAGGCTATCCGGATCTAAAAATGTAATCCGCTTTTTTTGTTGCTGGCGTTCGCTGCGCCGTTGAATACGGGCAGACATTGCTTCTTTAACATCTTTATTAAAATGGGCTAGGGATGTAAGCGCATCAAGTACTTTGGGTGTATAAACATCGCCGTATGTCTGCTCCAGGTTATCGTTTATTATTAAATCATTGTTCATTAATCTTACAATTATCGGGTTAAAAACGAAGTTTTTATTTTAATAGACTTAGACATTTTACTATTTCCGGAGAATAAATACTGTCATGGACAAAGGGCCGTGTGCACCTAAGACCAGCGCCTGCTCTATGTCCGCTGTTTTAGAAGGGCCGCCGATAAACCCTCCAAATCCATAACTGCCTTCACCAATAATTTCATAGGCTTCGTGAAGGGTGGGTACAATGCTTTCTTCAGTAATTATTACAGCAAGATGCTGGCAGATGTAAGGAATGATACGCTGGACCATTAGTTCTTCGGTAAGCCATACCGCACCATTTTCGGCCACACCAAAATGGGCTTTTATCACTGCCACCTCAACGTCTTCGTATGTATGCGGGTCAAC
>JANPPB010000619.1:0-2234 GCA_031428295.1 Segetibacter sp.
CCCATACAGGATTTATTGGGACTTGATGAGAACAGCAGAATGAACAAACCTGGAACAACAGTAGGGAACTGGTCGTGGCGTTTGTTGCCACATCAATTGGAAGGGCATCCTGAAAAGCACTTGCACTTCTTAACCAAATTGTATAACAGGTAAGGTGGAAGGTGATTTATTATACAATCCTTGGATTGATAATTTTTGATTTGGGGATTATAGTGTTGTCAATTTTTTTTCGACACCTCTACTAATGTCACTATTCACAAAACTTAAAAAATAATGTTGCCTTATTGGACTACTTTTTTATCTTTACACATTGAGTGCAGCAAAAAAATATAGAACAATTATTACCTATAAGGATTACTTCGAGGAGTTTCTAAAGAAGCAGCGACAAAAGGTAAGAGAAAAGATTGTTTGGACATTTTTGCTCATTGAAG
Source organism: Segetibacter sp. (assembly GCA_031428295.1). Lineage (GTDB taxonomy): Bacteria > Bacteroidota > Bacteroidia > Chitinophagales > Chitinophagaceae > Segetibacter. Next base: position 432 of record JANPPB010000619.1, read on the forward strand.
AAGTACAACAAGTTCCAGAAACTTACCTTAAACATTTAGAGGGTACTGACGGACTTTATGAAATTCGTATTCAACTTGCGAGTGACATATTTAGAATTTTCTGCTTCTTTGATGAAGGTAAATTAGTTGTTTTAGCAAACGGTTTCCAGAAAAAAACTCAGAAAACACCCAAGCAAGAAATAGCGAAAGCTTTAAAAATAAAGGAGGAATATCATGAAAGCAAAAAGTAATACAAAAACACTTTCCCAATTGATTGAAGAACAATATGGGAAAAAAGGAACTCCTAAAAGGGACAAGTTCGATAAGGGGTACGAGAACTTCAAATTAGGAGCATTAATACATGAAGCAAGACTGGAGAAAGGTTTAACACAAGAGCAGCTTGCAGAAAAATGCGGCACCAATAAAGCATATATCTCTAAAGTTGAAAATGACATAAAAGATGTACGTATTTCAACCTTGCAAAAAATTGTTGAGGTTGGACTTGGAGGACACCTTAACTTATCTGTGACACTCTAATGCATTAAGTAACCCAAAGCTGCCACCAAAAAGTAGTTTAAATTCTGCAGTTCTCAATTTTATGCATTGTTAATGGACCATTGAATTTCCTTTTTGCTTTGTATTTAAATTTACGTTTGATTGACCTTATAATTTATTTCACTCTATTTTTATGCTGCGCTATAGTTCGATTTTAATATTCCGGAAGAGATATTAAAAAGACCCTGATATATATAGGAAGTACATTCCCTCTTTGCCTTCCTATTCTCCAACTATTATCTTTGCCGCAAATTTTTATACAATGTTACAGGTGAGTTATATCCGTCAAAACCGCGAAGCGGTAATTGAACGGCTGGCGGTCAGGAATTTTTTACAGGCTGACCTCGTAGATGCAGTTATTACATTGGATGATGAAAGAAAAAAATTACAAGCCGAATTTGATAATACACAGTCAAAGATCAACAACGCCAGTAAAGAGATTGGCAACCTGATGAAACAGGGCAAAAAGGAAGAAGCGGAGGCGAGTAAAGCTGAGGTGGCAGAATTGAAGACGGTCATCGATCCGTTGAAAGAGCAAATGGCCAGGGTGGAAAAAGAGCTGACCGATAAACTATTGCAGATCCCAAATCTGCCTGCAGCAATGGTTCCAAAAGGCAAAACGCCTGAAGATAATGTTGTAGTAAAGGAAGAAGGAACAAAGCCCCAATTATATGCAGGTGCCGCCCCACACTGGGAGCTTACCACAAAATACAAACTCATAGACTTTGAGCTGGGCACTAAAATTACCGGCAGTGGATTTCCTGTTTATACCGGTAAAGGTGCCAAACTGCAGCGGTCTTTAATACAGTACTTTTTAGATTTTAATACGGAGGCGGGTTACATGGAATACCTGCCGCCTTTTATGGTAAACGAACAGAGCGCTTATGGTACCGGTCAGTTACCCGACAAAGAAGGGCAGATGTATCATGTTACCGAAGACAATTTTTTTTTGATACCCACTGCAGAGGTGCCCGTAACTAACGTGTACCGCGATACTATTTTAAAAGAAGATGACCTTCCGGTTAAGATGACGGCATACAGCCCGTGCTTCAGGCGTGAGGCGGGCAGCTATGGCAAAGATGTACGTGGACTGAACCGTTTGCACCAGTTTGAAAAAGTAGAGATCATACAAATTGTCCATCCCGAACAGAGCTTTGAGGCCCTGGATACAATGGTAGCTCATGTGGAGCGCTTATTGCAAAGCCTTGAACTGCCCTACCGCATTCTAAGGTTATGTGGAGGCGATATGGGTTTCACCAGCGCTATTAC
>JANPPB010000620.1:0-11896 GCA_031428295.1 Segetibacter sp.
ATTACGCCCAAGAGTGGGCATTAATATGGGAAGCTTATCTGATGACCAGCGCAAACTGGTACACCGTATTTTATCTGCATCCTTAAGCTCACAGGGCTATCTTAAGGCAACCAGCATCATGCATTTGGACAATCTGCTTAATATGTATGTGGATACGCTTTACCAGCGAAAAGAAATGAATGAAAAAACGCACCAGTTCATGGTAGACCTTAAGTGGAGCCACCAGAATTTCTACCTTGCTTTTTTTGGCAACCTCCAAACTGATACCTCGTGGGGCTACAAATTGGAAGGCCATCACCTTTCGTTAAACTTTACTTTTAACCATAACCAGCTCTCTATAACACCCATGTTTGTGGGTACTGATCCTGCAGAATACCCCATTTTAGAATATGCAGGATGGAGGGTTTTGGGTAAGGAAGAAGATTTGGGGCTTAAACTGATTGACATGATGTCTCCTGCTCAAAAAAAGAAAGCAACCATGACCACTGAAGTCCCCGAAGACATTATTACATCGGCAGAAAGTGGTAAGCGACTGGTTGACAACTGGGGCATAAAAGGTAGTGAGTTAAACGCACCGCAACAGGAAATAGTGCGACAAATGATAAGGGAGTTTGTCTTCAACCTTAGCTACGAAAAAGCAGTAACTGAGTACGATAAAATTTTGAAAGCAGGCATAAGTAATTTATACTTTGGCTGGATAGGAGCCTATAAAGAGAAAGAGCCGCATTACTATGTTATAAATGGTCCAACATTCCTGATAGAATTTGATAATAATGGAGGGCCAAGAAAAGTTGCCAATCATATACATGCAATCTGGAGGGAGAAGGGTAATGAGTATGGAGAAGATGTGCTAAAGAAACATTATATGGCTGAGCATAAAAAGCAGTAGCCCTTTCTCCTAAGAAACTTAAGTAGAGCGATTGCCTTCAATTGCAAAGTTTTTTCGGCAATCACTAAATTGAAAAAAGCAGCCAAAACTGCTATTTTCAATTTTATCTGTCAAAATGTTTTATACCGCAAAGCTGGTACCGCAACCACAGGTCTTACTTGCATTGGGGTTGGTAAAAGTAAAGCCACGTGTATTCAGTCCACCCTGAAAATCAATTTCCATTCCCATTAAGTATAATTCGTGTGCCTTCGTCATTATGCAACGTATGCCGTCAATTTCAAACTCGTCATCACCCTCAAGCTTTTGGTCAAAACCGAGCACATAGGTCATTCCGCTACAGCCACCACCTTTAACACCAACACGCAGAAACTGGGTGGCGTCAAATTCCGGCTCATTCATCAAGCTGTTTAACTCTTTAATAGCCCCTTCGGTCAGCGTTACAGGCGTATTGATTGCTATTTCCATGCTTTCCCTTTTTTTACAAAAATACAAACAATCATTTTTCTACATCCACTGCAGGCTTTCGAATGAGGGAAAAGCTTTTTTTAAAGTAAAAAGGTAAAAGTAAAAAGTAAAAAAGTGAGGTGGAGTGAATGGTGAAAGGGAAAAGGGGAAAGTATGATGGCAGGATGAGGTATTCCGTCACCCTGAACTTGTTTCAGGATCTCCTGTACAATGGATAGCAATATTATCGGGGAGATGCTGACCTTCATCAGCATGACGGCTCTGGGTTATCCGGCATTTGACGTCATCCTGAACTTGTTTCAGGATCTCCTGTACAATGGATTCTGTATGACGCAGGAGATGCTGACCTTCGTCAGCATGACGTCTCTCGCTTGTCCGTTGTGATAAGGCTTTCATTTTTACTTTTTACTTTTGACTTTTTACTTTTTACTTTTGCCTTTCTAATTTTTACTTTTTACTTTTTACTTTTTACTTTTCCCTCCCCCCACTCCAACGCCTTACTTTTGCCGAAAAATATTCTTTATGGACAATACCACCCTATGGTTGTGTGTTATCATCGTACTGATGTTTGCGGGCTTTCTGGCTTACCTTTTTTACCAGCAACGCGAGGGAGCAAAAAATGAAAAAAATGTAACCGGCGATTCATCCAATACACAATTACGCCTGCAGGCTTACGAACGATTGACTCTTCTGGTAGACCGCATTGCCTTACCCAACCTCATCAGCCGTATTAACCAGGCAGGTACTAGCGCCAAAGACATGCAAATGTTACTTACCCGCAGCATTAAAGAAGAATTTGATCACAATATTACCCAGCAGATCTATGTGTCTACCGATGCATGGAATGCAGTAAAAAATCTGAAAGAGCAAAACATGCTGGTGGTAAATCAACTGGCAAATGCATTACCACCTAATGCTACCGGTTTAGACCTTAACAAGCTATTACTCGAATATTTGATGACCGACAAAAAGGGGCAGTTGCATGAAGTAGTAAGTGAAGTATTAAGCTACGAAGCCAAGAAGTTGTTGTAGGTTATTTATTTACAGATGCAGGCTTATGATTTAATAATTATCCTTTGTATTTTAACTGTAAATCTTACAACATGAAAAAGATATTTTATTGCATGCTCATGCTGGGAGCATTTTTCTTTACAGCATGTGCAGATTATACTCTTGAACAAATTAGCGCCGACACGCCTAATATTACTTTTTGCGACTATGTAGTTCTTCAGATTAAAAAAGAAGATAACCGATTACTAATTAACAAGGGCGATACCATTTGTATAGACTGCAATAGCCAGGGTGTTTGCCCCAATCCAAATGCCTCTGAAACGTTTCAGGTAAAATCGTTTGATACAAAAATGACTTTAAGACAGTTGAACGCCACCTGCGCTGTATGCACCCATCTGTTTGCCTTTAAAAAAGTCTGAGCATCTTACATTCGACAGACTGCCTAAATTGGATAAATTTTATCCGAAAGGAATATATTATCTATGGATCAAAAAAAGATAACAACCGACTCCAACATTGCGATCAATAAAGTTTATACACACGCAGATGTTGCTGATGAACTTTCTATAAAAAACCAGGAAACCCTGCCGGGCACTTTTCCTTTTACAAGAGGTATTCAGCCCGACATGTACCGTGGCCGGTTGTGGACCATGCGGCAGTATGCAGGGTTTTCAACTGCCAGGGAAAGCAACAAAAGATACCATTACCTGCTGTCGCAGGGAGTAAGTGGCCTGAGTGTAGCGTTTGATCTTCCCACACAAATTGGGTACGACAGCAATCATGCTCTGGCAGAAGGAGAGGTGGGAAAGGTAGGCGTAGCTATTGACAGCCTGGAGGATATGGAGGCTTTATTTGAGAGCATTCCACTGCAGGAGGTAAGTACTTCTATGACAATTAATGCTACCGGTTTTATACTGCTTGCTTTTTATGTGGCACTCGCCAAAAAACAGGGCGCCGATCTGTCATTACTAACCGGCACCATTCAAAACGATATACTAAAAGAGTATGCTGCAAGGGGCACCTACATTTACCCACCTAAGCCAAGCATGCGCATTATAACCGACATTTTTGAATGGTGTGCAAAGGAGCTGCCTAAATGGAATACCATCTCCATATCGGGCTATCACATTCGCGAAGCTGGCAGTACTGCCGTTCAGGAAATAGCCTTTACCCTTAGCAACGGTAAGGCGTATGTACAGGCAGCATTAGCCAGGGGTCTATACATAAATGTGTTTGGCAAACGCCTCTCCTTCTTTTTTAATGCCCATAATAATTTTTTTGAAGAAATAGCCAAGTTTAGGGCTGCACGGCGCATGTGGGCTCACATGATGAAGGAGCTGGGCGCAACGGATGAGAAAGCCATGATGCTTCGCTTTCATACACAAACCGGTGGCAGTACGCTAACAGCGCAGCAACCCATGAACAACATTAGCAGGGTAACTATTCAAACGCTTGCTGCTGTTATGGGTGGCACCCAAAGTTTGCATACCAATGGTTACGACGAAGCGCTAAGTCTGCCTACCGAAGCCGCTGCACGTATAGCTTTACGTACACAACAAATTGTGGGTTTCGAAAGTGGTGTTGCCGACACTGCGGACCCTTTGGGTGGCTCTTATTTTGTTGAAGCGCTTACTAACGAAGTAGAGCAAAAAGCCTGGGAACTGGTTGCAAAAATTGATGCGATGGGCGGCAGCGTAAGCGCTATTGAAAAGGGTTTTATACAGGATGAAATTGCCCGCAGCGCCTACGAACACCAACGCAAAGTTGAAAGTGGCAATAAGATTATAGTCGGCGTTAATAAATTTAACGTTGATGAAAAAAACAGCATTCCTCCATTTAAAATAGATGATACCATTAGGTTAATACAAACGGAGAAACTTAATAGTCTGAAAGCAACACGTAATGGCAACGCTGTAGCCACCAGCCTGGCTAAAATAAAAGCTGCAGCCGTTGATGGCACCAACTTAATGCCAGTTGTAATTGAAGCCGTAGAAAATAATTGTACGCTGGGAGAAATTTCGGATGTGCTACGGCAGGTGTTTGGCGAGTACAAGTAACGAATATATGCATTGCTTTTTTTACCAAAGCCATGCGAAATCCTTTTTGTTGTTACGGCTAATTATGTGCGATGAACAAGGGTGTTTCCAGTTCCCTCATTAAAATATCGGCCATGCTGGTTTTAAACCAACGCGACATTTCACTTCTTCTGTAAGCGCCCAATACTACCAGCTCATTCTCCTTACGTTCCTTTAAATGTGCTACTATTTGTACTTCGGGTTCGCCTTTAACAATAGTGTATTGCGCCTTTGGAAAATGTCTTTTTATAAATTCCTTCATCAGCTTGTTGTCGGGCAAATGAGTGCCCTGTGCCTGCTCTTTTTTTACAGTATAAACTTCAACAGGCAAGTCCAACAGGTTACTAAAAAGGTAGCTGAACATTTTTATAGCATGTAACGATGAGGGCCCCCCATCGTATAACAGTGAAATGGTATCAATTGGTTTGTATGCATCGGGCACCAACATTACAGGGCATTGCACATCACCCAGCAGGTCCCTTATAAAATCGCTGGGTGGCGTCCCCCTCTTTTTAGTAAACGATTCATTTTCATTGATGATGATCAAATCGGCAAACATGCTTTCATGCTTCAATTCCTGTAAGGCAATGCTCTTATCGCGGTGTATGGAAAATGGAATCTTAGCCGCCTCGCAGGCCCGCTGAAATATGTTGACAGCAGTATCCCTTTTCAAAGCATCCTTCTCATCTAATTTCTTTATTTCATCATAAGGATTATCTGCATTCTTTAGAATGGAATAAACACTATAACTGCGATAAATAAACTCATCTAAGAAAACACCCACCAGGTGAGCATTGGCTTGTTTGGTTAATTGAATAGCATATTGCAGGGTGCTTTTCGACATTTTGTATCCATCAAATACCCCGAGGAATTTTTTCATGAGATTTAATTTTTAATGCGCAGATAAGATTGCATAAGGTACAATATAGTAAACCTGCAACATAAGATTGGTAAATTATTTTAACTAGTGCGGTGCTCCCTTTTACTGTAAAAGATTGTATAAAGTAACGTATTGATGAACAAACGCAGGATGACCAACATCAGCTTAAAACATGACATATTTTTAAACCAGGCGCTAAAAATGATACCTATGTATTTTAAAGAACAGAGGCAAATATGTTAGGAAGCTTTAAAAAATTACTACCAGAGCTTTTCACTAAAGCCTAATAACTGATAGAATATTCAAAGGCTTTTGGATTCTCAAATAGCTCCTGGAAATCGTTTTTAATAATGATTGTTTTTTTATCAATACTCAGCGTGCCATTAGTTGCCGAGTATGTTTTAATGGGTTTTGTAAAAGCGAAAACCCGGGTATAGGTTGAAGGAATATTTAACATGGGTGCAATCATTTTTACCTGTTGTAATACTGAATCTTTCTCAAGCAGCACTTGCAGGTTTGCACTATCTGTAAGGGTGTTGCTTATTGAACCATTGCCAGCCTTAAAGGCAAAACCAAGGCTGTTTAAATCAATCATTGTAAGACTATTGCCAATGGATCCGACATTGGGCAGGTTGGGTATGGAAGTTTTACCTGACTGTGAAATGACTTTAAAAAGTGCGCTGCGCAAACTACCCACCTGGCTAAGCGATTTAAATGGTACAGAAAAAACAGCCTTCATTTGGTCTTTATCAGCATTCATATTTAATTGCATAAACCCATCAGCAAGTAACTCCCTTTCCTGCTGAGAAAAGGTAGTATCACCGGTTATCCTTCCCCTAAAAAAAATAGTTGTATCACTGGCGGGTAAACTGTTGAATTGTTCGGACCCACCAAATACTTTCAGTTGGCCCAGCAGTTTACTCATATCGATGGAGAGCGAAAAATTGCCGCTATCAGCGGAAGTGAATGTTGTTTTTTCTTCAACTTCAAAACAGGCTGAAAATAAAAAACTAAGTACAATAGACAGGATGGCAATTCTTAATTTCATAACAGGCAGAATAAAGGATACTAAACGGTAAGGGCTTCGGATGATTTTACGCGGTTGCGATAATTTTTAAAGAGGCTTTGCCACTGAATTTTTATAACCCCCAGTACCCCTTCTTTTAAAATGCCCTTATTCATTTTAGAGGTACCTATCTGGCGATCAATAAATGTGATGGGAACTTCCTTGATTTTAAAACCAAGTTTCCAGGCGGCAAATTTCATTTCGATTTGGAACGCATAACCCACAAATTTTATCTCGTTCAGGTTAATGGTTTGCAGCACATCCCTTTTATAACAAACAAATCCCGCAGTAGGATCCATGATGGGCATCCATGTAATGAGGCGTGTATAAATAGCTCCTCCCTTTGAGTAAAATTTACGATCCCATGGCCAGTTTTCAACTTTGCCCCCGGCTACATACCTGCTGCCAATGGCAACATCAGCCCCGTTTTTACAGGCCAGGTACAAATCTTGCAAATCTTGTGGATTGTGCGAAAAATCAGCATCCATTTCAAAAATGTAATCATACCCACGATCGATGCTCCACCTAAAGCCATGAATGTATGCAGTACCCAGGCCCAGCTTGCCAATGCGCTCTTCCAAAAACAAATCATCCGGGTAAAACTCCTGCAAATCTTTTACTATGGTAGCGGTACCATCCGGAGAACCGTCATCTATTACCACCACATGAAACTGTTGTTTCAACGAAAAGATAGCATGCAAAATATTTGCAATATTGTCTTTTTCATTGTATGTAGGTATAATAACTATTTTTTCCAAAAATGACTGGGATGAAATGGTAGATATACCGAAAATACAATTTTAGTTTGTACTCCTGAAAGCATTGAGATAGGTTATGGGCTATTAAATTTTTTTTAACAGCAACCGGTTTAGGATTTCTGTAAGTTTTTGTTTGGTATGCATAGGAAAGTCTCCCTTCATCATCCAGTCGTAGTATTGAGGCTCAGATTTTAGCACATCTACCACCGGCCTTCCTTTATGTTTTCCAAAATTAAATACCTCTATACTGTCAACTTTTATGAACCGGCGGGCAAAGTCAACCACATCATCTTCGCCACAAAATTTGCATATTTCCTCTACGGTTAACCCTATTTCGGGATAGCGTTCTACCTGTGCACAAAGTATTTCGAAAGTGGCCGAAGCATCGGCCTCTGCACCATGAGCCCCTTCCAAAATTTTGCTGCAATAAAATTTATAAGCTGCACCTAATGTACGCTGCTCCATCATGTGAAAAATGCGTTGTACATCCAGCAACTTTCTTCCATCTACACTAAAATCCATTCCGGCACGCAAAAATTCTTCAACCAGCATGGGTATGTCAAAACGATTGCTGTTATAACCGGCCAGGTCGCTGTTTTCGATAAACTGTTTTACCTCGTTGGCCACCTGCTTAAACGTTGGCGCATCTTTAACCATTTCGTTCGTTATACCGTGTATATCGCTGGCGCCTTTTGGTATGGGCATTAATGGATTGATGAGTTTTCTTTTTACGGTGCTTACACCCTCAGGAGAAACCCTGACAATAGCAAGCTCTACAATACGGTCGGTAGCTAAATTGGTTCCTGTTGTTTCAAGATCGATAAACGCAATGGGCTTTAATAATTTTAATTTCATGTTCTGAAGACCTGTTGGCTAAGTTGGGGTTTTATAAATTGCAATACCAGTAATTTGTTATTTGTGTTTAATCTTCATTGCAGCAGTTAAACATTTTCCTTCGCAAATGTAGCAATATCCAAACCGTCATAATTGCCACTACTCATAAACAACAGATTGGCATTTTTAAAATCCTGCTGATGCAGCCACTTCTGCAAAGCCTCTTTGTTGGTTATTACCTGCAAGCCAGGTTTATTAAAACCTTTTAGCACCGCAGCCTCAGGCAATGGCGGCATACGTTTTAGTTCCAAAGCATGGTTCGAATAAAAAACAACTGCCTTATCTGCCAGCTCCATTGCCCCGCTGTATTGCTGCATAAAAGCTTCGTTTAAACTACTAAACGTATGTAACTCCAGTACTGCTATTAATTGCCTGTCGGCAAACTGTTGTTTTGCCGCTTCAATGGTTGCTTTTACTTTGCTTGGAGCATGGGCAAAATCGCGGTAAACGTATGTGTTACTATTTGAAGCCAGTAACTCCATTCTTCGGTCAGCACCTTTAAAAGTGCTAATACCCTTCAGAAAAGTTTCAGCATCAATATCCAACTGTTTACAGGCATAATAAGCTGCATGCAGGTTAAGTAAGTTGTGGTTGCCAAAAACGTTTAATGTTTCAGTAACACCTTCAAGGGTGACTGATGTGCGACCGTTGTGAATGGTAAAGTCAGGAACTTTATAGGGCTGGTAGCGAATATCTTTCCGGTTACACAACGCAACCAAATCCGTTAGCACCTTATCTGTTTGGTTGTAAATGAGCAGTCCCCCGCTTTCTATCTTATCAATAAAAATTTTGAATTGCTCCAGGTAATTTTCAAATGTGGGAAAGATATTGATGTGATCCCAGGCTATGCCGGTAATGATGGCGATATGTGGATAGAGGAAATGAAACTTAGGCCGTCTTTCAATGGTGCTTGCCGGGTACTCGTCGCCTTCACAAACAATTACGGGGGCATCGGTAATATTTACTGATTGGTTAAATCCGTTTATTCGGGCACCAACTAAATAATCAAAATTTTTTTCAGCATATTTTAACACATGCATGATCATGGCTGTGGTGGTAGTTTTGCCATGACTTCCACCAACAATTACCCGGGTTTTTTGCTTGCTTTCTTCAAAAATATATTCGGGAAAACTATAAATAGGTAATAATAACTCCTTTGCTTTTGCAATTTCAGGATTGTCGGCTTTTGCATGCATTCCCAATATAACTGCTTTAATATCAGCAGTAATTGTTTCAGAATGCCAACCCATAGTGGATGGTAGTAAACCCTGTAGTTGGAGATTTGTGCGACTGGGTTCAAAAATTTCGTCGTCGGAACCACTTACCTCGTAACCCTTTTTTTTTAGTGCGATAGCCAACTGGTGCATTACGCTGCCACCAATTGATATGAAATGAACTCTCATTAAAATTATTATCTTTGAAATAATCGGTGCAAAGTAACCGTTTATTAGTCAAATGACCCACACTATGAGAAAGACATTCATTGCAATTATCCTGGTAGTATTTATCGCCGGTTTCGTTACATCCTGTGCCTCGTCACGCAAAGGAGCCTGTCCTTCGCACAATGCCAAATACTTTCGTGCATAACTTTTAACGGGCAACCTTAAGGCAGGCTTTAAAATTGCAGTCTGTTAGTTTTATTATTATTTACAGCTACCTATTATGAATTGGATTCAATTAAACAGCCTGCAACAACTTGACGAGATCAGGCAAAAATCAAAAGACAAACCGCAGGTTATTTTTAAGCACAGTACCCGGTGCAGTGTAAGTTCGATGGCCAAAAACAGGCTGGAGCGTAAAGAGTTTCCCAAGGAAGCAGACTTTTATTACCTGGACCTGATAGCGAACCGAAATATTTCTTTACAAATTGAAGAGGATTTTAAAGTTTACCATGAAAGCCCGCAAGTGCTGGTTATAAAGAGTGGGGAATGTGTATACGATGAGAGCCATAGCGGCATTAATATGGAAGAAATAAAAGAGCAGGTTCTATAGTTGTAGAATAACGTGATTTAGAAGCATTCTGTTAACAGCAGGATGCTTTTTTCATTGTGCATATTTCGGCACAATCAACCTGCTTACATTTGTGTTCGAACGTATCCCATCAACCTAAATTTTTTGACGTATGCAAATAACCATATTTGGCGCTACCGGCATGGTAGGCAAACACCTTGTAAAGATGGCTTTGACAGACGGCCATACTGTTATTGCCTTCGGCAGAAATGTAACTGCTTTACTTGATGCTGATAAAACCAATGATCAACTAAAGGCAATTAAAGGTTATGTATTTGATGAGCATGACGTATATGAAGCTATAAAAGGTAGCGATGCGGTCATTTCAGTTTTGGGTGGCGCTTTTGATGGTAGCGATCAAACAAGATCGCTGGGTATAAAAAACATAATTAAGCAAATGGAAGCAGCCGGTGTAAAACGAATTGTGGCATTAGGCGGCATGGGTGTTTTAAATGCTAATGAAGAGGGGTTGATTATGGATCAACCATCTTACCCGCCAGAATACCTGCCTGTTGGAAATGAGCATTTGAAGGCATATAATTTTTTAAAAGAAAGTGACCTCGAGTGGACTTTTGTTTGTTCGCCGGATATTAAAGACGAAGCAAACACGGGCAACTATACCACAAATAAGGATTACCCTCCAACACCAAATAATTATAAAATTGCAGCGGGTGACCTTGCTGAATTTATGCTGGCAGAAGCTGTGAAAAATCAATATATAAAAAGTAGGGTTGGGATCTCAAATTGATGGTAGCTATAGAGTTGCTTAAAACATAATTTTAAAAATTACACTTAGAGTTAGGCTGAACATCATTGTTTAAGGAACGTCAAATACATCAAACATCTCGGCTGAGTTCCTAACTTTATAATCAGTAAGATCAGGGTAACAGCTGATATTTATTCTTAAATTAATAGTAGAATGAAAACTCCCGAAATAACAGCCGTTAAAGCAGTAAAAAAATATTGCATCGAAATACAGTTTAGTGATGGTTTAAATGGAACGTATGATGTAAGCCATTTGGCTGGAAAAGGAGTTTTTAAATCATGGGAGGAACATAATAATTTCTTTAAAGTTGACATTGATGCTAATTCAGGAGCCATTACGTGGCCCGGCGAACTGGATATAGATAGTATTGCAGTGTATTGCGCAATTAAAAATATCGGTATTTCTGAGTATTTAAAACCAGCCGTAAATAATGCCGCGAATTAGCAACTTTTATGGAATTGTTATCTGGATGTATTTTAACGAACACAATCCCCCTCACTTTCACGCTACCTATGGCGAGCATGAAATACTAATACAAATAACAGATTTATCCGTTTATGCAGGATCACTTCCTTCCCGTGCTTTTGGCCTGGTAATGGAATGGGCATTTATACACAGAAATGAACTGATGCAAAACTGGAAATTATTAGAACAGGAACTGGCCCCAAAGAAAATTGAGCCACTAAAATAATTATTGATCGTCAGTTAAATTTCATGGCTTGATGCTACTTCTCACCGGGATGGTAAGTTTTTTCAGCATGCTTCATTACGTCTTCTTTGTAAAATAGCACCTCTTTAAATTGTCCTTTGGTATAGGCTTCGCCCTGGTCAAAAAAGTGAGGTGAACTTTCATGTCCACTCTCGCCACCGGCTAATAATGATTTTGCATGTATGCGTTTACCAAACTCAACCGCAGCAACAAAGCTGTTGCCATTGTAACCGTATCGCTTTTTGGTACCTGCAAATGTGCGGCTATTAAACGATGGTAACATGCCCCATGCGGATGAAACAAATCCAACGGGCAGGCTGGGTAAATTATCATCAAACTTGTTATTAATATCACTTGATATACGCTGAAATCG
>JANPPB010000621.1:0-3487 GCA_031428295.1 Segetibacter sp.
AGGATACATGGTGTTCCAACCCTGCTTATAATAAACATCGGGTAACTTTTTAGCATTCAAATCTTTTACCCACTTAGGCAAATCGGTCATATAGAATGTTGAGGTAATCCAATCGCCGGTCTTTGAATCGTACCAATAAGCGGCATTGGCCGAATGACCGGCGGGCAAAATACTGCCTCTATCTTTAAGTGCAACGCCTACAACCTTGCCTCTAAAATTTGAAGAAAGCCTTAATTCATCGCCCAAAGTATTTACAAAAAGGTTGCGTGGGCTTTGCAAGCCTGCAGTGGTAGGGCTACCTACAGTAGTTACAGTAGAGTCTTCAGTACAATAAACAGTTTTGTTGGCAACATTATCGTACCAGTAATTACCGGTTATGCCATTAATTGCAGGCACCGAACCGGTGTATATGCACGCATGGCCACATGCAGTAACAGTTGGAGTATAGGGTATGAAAGTATTGTCGCACGAAAAGCCCTGCGACAGCATTCGCTTAAAACCCCCGGTAGCACTGTAGCGATCGTAATAACGGTAGAGATAGTCCCAGCGCATTTGGTCTACAACAATACCAACCACCAATTTTGGACGGGGCACTGATTGTGCACGTGGCGTAAAAAAAGACAAAAGGAAAATCAAAGCCAATGTAAGTTTTTGCATAGTCATTCTTTGAAAACAAAAGTAGGTAAATAGGGTAACGCCAAGTTCCAAATTTATAATTTAACAGCCGACCAAAACCCTTCATCATTATCGGACAAATAATAAAATCATATCGGCAAATTGCTTATAGCAGGCGGTCGATATTCATATCATGTCAGACACTGGATGGTGGCGTTAATTCTAATTCAGTTTCTATTACAGCTTTATCCATTTGGTTTTCGTGCATCACCATTTTAGTTTCAATACCCTTCATACCATAGTGAATAATTAGCGGAATACATAGCGGGATAAACCGGGCAATTGAAGGACTAAAATATGAAATGAGGTAAGAGAAAATAAACACGGCCGGTAATATCAGGCTTCTGTAAACACCCAATCTAATTCTGAAAGAAGAAATAGAATGGGTTAAAAATTGACGGGAAGGTTTTGACACATATAACCACATGGCTACATTAAAATAGGCTACCAGGCAAATGTTAATAACATACACCAGGTAGGGTAAATGCATGTGCATCTTTTCGCGGGTACTATATTCACCTAACAGGCCCGAGCTAAAAGGCAAAAGCGCCACCATAAAAAGGTAACCAAGATTCCACCAGATGAGGGGTGTATCATACTTGATAACGTACCCAAAAATTCTATGATGTACCGACCAGTAATGGCCAATTATCCCAAAGCTAATGAGATAGCCTAAAAATTTGAAAGTCATTTTTGATAATTCTTTCCACAAAACAGCATCAGTAAAAATTAATTTTTGAATACCATTTTCCAAAACGAATTGTGGTACCCTAATGTCAAAAACCATCAGCGTAATACAGATAGCCATCACCCCATCGCTAAAAAATAAAAAGCGCTCAAACTGAAAATTCAATCTTGACTGATGAAATTTGGGTGCCTGCATAAGTTTAGGGTATTGTTAGAAACCTAAGCGGTTCCACATTTTTAAAAGTTTAGGGCGTTGTTAGGTGTTACTTCGCACCGCATGAAAAAATCCCGCAAAGGCCGGAACAAGTTGTGCAATGATTTTTTTTGAAGCCGGGCGGTATTGCTACTATTTATCATCGTTGCGTCGCACTCTTTTACTGTTATCTCAATAGTTGGCAATGCACAAAATAACCCTGCGTATAGTATTTTGATAACACAATATATCAACTTTGACATCAAGTTTTCATAACCAAATTCAATTTCATTCCAAAAAATTTAATATGGTATTCAGGCACGCAGAAACATCGGATGTAAAGAACATGCAGTTAATAAGGAATGCTGTTAGAGAAAATGTTTTATCAGATCCGGCATTGGTGCCCGATGCAGATGTGGAAAAATATATTAACCATCGTGGCAAAGGTTGGGTATGCCTGGATTTAGGAATAATTGCAGGCTTTTGTATTGCCGACCTTGTTAATGATAACATTTGGGCACTGTTTGTATTGCCGGGTATGGAAGGAAAAGGAATTGGCAGAAAGTTGCAAACAATAATGCTTGATTGGTATTTCAATCATGACAAGTCAACGGTCTGGTTGAGTACGCAAAAAGACTCAAGGGCAGAAAGGTTTTACAGGCTTACTGGTTGGAAAGAAGCCGGGCCTTATGGTAAAAATGAAATTAAGTTTACAATGAGTAAAGAGAATTGGCAAAAGATAAGAGCAACGTTGAAATAGTTTGAGCTTTTAATTCTGGTGCTACAAAAACTTCTTTTCTAACCATAAGAAGCCGGCACCCAATAAAAACAAAAAGAAAAAATATGACGCCGGATGTGGAGAAATTAGAGTTGTTTTCTGGTAAGTTTATCAACAGCCTCCCGAAATGTTTCACCAACGGGTAATTCTATTTCTTTTATGAAAATGCTGTTCTTACGAACCGCAGTTATTGCAGAAATGGCAACTAACCAGGATTTATGAATCCTCACAAATTTATTTGAAGGTAATTCAGGTTCTATTGCTTTAAGACTTGTTCTGACGATTAGCATATTGTTTTAACCCGAAAACGTATTTTCTTCTTATTTGTAAATTTTAGCAGGCGCTACCCGACAAAAACAGGCAGATCACCTATAAAATATTTCTCAAATTCATAAGTGTTGCAACTTAGGCTGCCTGCAATTTGCATGGCCATTGTATTTATAGGCATAAACATTCAGTAACATCAAATTTTTATACATGAAATTATTAGCAAGATTATTTATTTTCTCTTTTTTACTCAATTCAGTAACTGTCTGGGCATCCCCGTTACCCAAAACAAAAAAGATTTTCAAATTATATGTTTCACATTTCGAAAATGTATTGGGAACATCCATGGAGATCAAAATAAAAGCAGGTTCTGAAAAACAGGCTGCTGTTGCAGAAGCGGCTGCGATCAAAGAAATTGAACGCCTTTCAGGGATTTTAAGCGGATATAATGCCAACAGTGAATTCAGCAAATGGATGAAGACATCAAATGAAGCAAAACATATTTCACCAGAACTGTTTGAAGTGTTAAATCTCTTCGATCAATGGAAGCTACGCAGCGGCGGTGCGCTGGATGCTTCTGCACAGGTGATCAATAAACTCTGGAAAGAAGCTGCCGCCAAACAAACCCTGCCTACACAGAAAGAAATGAATAATGCTGTTGCACAGGTACAAAGCAAACACTGGGTATTAGATGTATCAACACAAACAGCTAAACACCTGAACAATGCCCCACTCATGCTAAATTCATTTGCCAAAAGTTATATCATCAAACATGCTGCCGATGCTGCTATGGCAGTGGATGAAGTTAATGCAGCAGTTGTAAATATTGGTGGTGATATTGTAGTAGCGGGTAACCAGAAAGAAACTGTTCAGATAAGTGATCCCAA
>JANPPB010000622.1:0-3406 GCA_031428295.1 Segetibacter sp.
GGAGGGTACAATAAAAACAATCCTACTGTTTGGGTGAAAACAAAAAAGGAAGACAATAAGGTTGTGGTCTGCGTAAGAGACAATGGACCGGGCATTTCAAAAAACATAGTTGCTAAAATCTTTCAGCCCTTCTTTACCACCAAACCAACAGGGCAGGGAACGGGTTTGGGTTTAAGCTTGAGCTATGATATTATAAAGGCGCATGGCGGAGAGTTGAAGGTGGAAACGAAAGAGGGAGAAGGTTCAGTGTTTATAATTAAACTTTCGGTTGCATAACAAACCGACAAGTTTACCTCTATAATCCAAAAAATTCTTAGTAACCGGGTTGAACCATTTACGATAATAGTTTGTGAGGTCAGCAAAAATGACACTAAAAAAAGGCGAGGTTACCGGGGTTATACTAGAATGGCAATAAGTATAAACTGAAACCGGAGACCGAAACATAAATATCAATAATATGCTTATCTTTTAGTCACCTTTCATATAAGCTTATGATATGCGAACGCGATTGCCATTTTCTGTATTTTTCCTCACAGGATTTGTGTGTTTGCATTTTTTAAGCTTTGCACAAGACATACATTTTAATTTGGTTTCCCGTGCCCAGGATGATGTGGTTGGTTTGATTACGGGAATGGCACAGGATAAACAGGGGTTCTTGTGGATAACCACATTCAACGGCTTGTATAAATACGATGGATATCAGTACAGTTCTTATCATACTGAACCTTTAAACCCCAATTCCCTTGCTCCCGGCAGACTTGAGTGTGTAACCATTGATAAAACCGGCTGCCTTTGGCTCGCTCCACGCGGATCAGGCCTCGACCGCTTCGATCCTTCAACCGGCATCTTTACTCATTTTCGACATAATGATAATGAACCCGGCAGCCTGGCCGATGATTTGGTATCAGCTACTTTGCAAGACCATGAAGGCATTCTCTGGATAGGAACTAAAAATGGTTTGGATAAATTTGACAGCACAACCAATACATTTTTTCACTACAAGCATGATACAAACGATCCATCATCACTTAGCTGCGATCGGATACGGGCCATCTATGAAGACAAGCAGGGCACTATATGGGTTGGGACCGGGGATCTATTCAATAAAGCCGGATCTGAAGGCGGCCTGAATAAATTTAATAGGAAATCGGGAAAGTTTACAAGATATATGCATGATGAAAAAGATCCGCATAGCCTTATTGATAATGGGGTCCGTGCAATTTTTGAAGACAGCCGCAACAATTTTTGGATAGGCACCGCAGGAGATGGATTGCACACAATGGACAGAACAAAAGGCACATTTGAAAGACATCTTTACGATCCTTCTCATCCCGATAAACTCAGCAGGCCTCCAATGGGATATTCAAAGGCCTACGACTCTACTGATTTTATCACTTTTATTACAGAAGACAATAAAGGAAGAATTTGGATCGGAACGTTTCAAGGAGGGATCAATGTGTATGATCCTGCAACACAAAAAGTTTCTCACTACGGTACTGATAAAAACAGCAAAGAAAAACTGGAAAACAAGGGTTTTTGGGGAGACAATGGTTTTTGGACAGCTTATAAAACAACGGACAATATCATCTGGATAAGCAGCTGGGGAAGTAATTTATATAAAATACAGCCTTACCAAAGCATACTGCCACACACACAGATTGGAAAAGTGGTCCTTTGTTTTGCAGAAGATGATGCGCAAACATTATGGCTTGGCACGTTAAACGGTTTAATTCACAAAGAGAATAATGGAAAAGAAGAACAATTTTTAATTGATAAAGATTCCTCGGGGTTAAACCAAATTTCTTCTATTGAAAAAGACGGCAATAAATTTTGGATAACAACAGGGCATGGCCTATACTTGTTTGACCCCTCTACAAAAACTTTTTCCAGCTACCATCACCAGGCAGGTAATGCCAACAGTTTGCTCTCAGATATGGTTTATAGTGTAAAAAAAGGAACTGATAACATGTTATGGATTGGCACTTATAATAGCCTTGATATGATGGACACAAAGAGGGGCACATTCAGGCATTTTCAATACAACCCAAAAGATTCAGGATTGCTCATATCCGCCATTAGCAACAATGGGATTTGGCGAGTTCTGGTTGACAAAAATAGAACAGTATGGGGAGGCAGTTATAACGGCTTATACCGGCTTGACCAACCGTCAGGTAATTTTAAAAGATACCTTAGTCAAACCCCTGTTACCTGCATTCTCGAAGACAGGGCAGGAATTTTATGGGTCGGCACAACTACAGGGCTTTTTAAATACAATAAAGCAAACGATAAATTTTCCGGCTTTCTTGACGAATGGTCTATAATTAGCGCAACAATTCAGATCAATGGGATAACAGAAGACAATGAACAAAATCTTTGGCTTAAAACAGACAAAGGCATATTAAGATTGAACAAGGAAAGAAAAAACGTGATAGCATATGGAAAGAACCAGGGTGTAAATATCTTAACTGTAACAGGCGCTGGGTATATCCGTCAAAACGGAGAAATAGTATATGGAGATACGTCGGGTTATTTCAGTTTTCAGCCCAATCTTTTGCAACAAAATATTTCAGGGCCTTCCGTAACCATTGATAATTTTTTACTCAACAATGTACCCGTTCAGCCTACTCCAAACGGAATACTTACTGTGCCATTAGCACAAACAAAAGAGATACGTTTGAGTCATGATCAAAACACGTTTTCATTTGGATTTGCAAACATTGATTTTATCAGCGAACATGCCGATACCCATTTGCGCTTTATGTTGCAAAACTATGACAACGCCTGGCGTAAAGCAGGTGATGAAAGAACAGCCTATTATTTTAACCTGCCTCCCGGAAAATATATTTTTAAAGTAAAAGCACTTAACGCTGCCGGTGTTGCAGCAGAGAAAGATATTGCAGTAATCATTACGCCCCCCTGGTGGAGCACATGGTGGGCTTACACAATTTTTGTTTCATTATTTGTTGGTTTTGTATGGGCTTTTATCGCCTATCGTTCCGCCCGATTAAAGCAGGAGAATAATATATTGGAAGAAAAAGTCGGCGATCGTACAGCACAATTAAAACAATCACTTCAATATCTTAAAGCCACACAAGCCCAATTAATTCAATCAGAAAAAATGGCTAGCCTTGGAGAACTTACCGCTGGTATTGCTCACGAAATACAAAACCCGTTAAACTTCGTGAATAATTTTTCTGAAGTGAGTAAAGAAATGTTGGAGGAGCTGAAGGCTGAACGCTTAAAGCCAAGCACAGAAAGAAATGACCAAACACAAGATGAAATAATAAATGACCTGATTGCAAATGAAGAAAAAATAAACCATCATGGCAAGCGTGCAGACAGTATTGTAAAAGGAATGTTGCAACATTCGCAGGCAAGCACAGGTAAAAAAGAGCCTGCAAATATT
>JANPPB010000623.1:0-1510 GCA_031428295.1 Segetibacter sp.
CCGTAACCTGCCGGTTTCTTTAACCAGTTTCTGCACTTCTTCAACCGATTTTGGATAAAATACTTTGTCGGTGCTAAATGTAAAGTTGCCTGCCCAGTTCTTCAACCTTTCGGCTTGGGCCCAGCTCGTAAGTGGTGAAAATAATGGTGCGCTCATTAATGCTGAAGATAATTTGATGAATATTTTTCTTTTCATGTTCTTATGGCTTTACAATGAAAAAGTAATTCATCTAATGTAATATTATTTATCGTGGTTTAAAGATGTTGGAGCAGGGGAGTGGTTGGTGGTGTTGTAGCACACTTATAATTCATATCAATAGTTGCAGTCCCATCTCCGACGCTGCGAATGTTACTTTTAGGTTTGCAGCCGACTCTGCCGGGAGACCATTTCCTTCGCATGAGACTTATAGAGGAGATAACTTAGGGATGATTAGAACAATATACATTTACCTGCACTTGTGGGAGCTGGCAATACAAATCAAGGAAAATAACAATAGATTTCTTTTCTGTTCATTACCCTGCTAAGTTTAATTGTATTTGCTTCCAAAATAAAACCGATGCGATATTCGTCCATTCATATACCATAAGCGGTTTTGTATCCTTTAAGTTTTTTAACATTGGTTATAGCATCAAGTGAAGCTGCTTGCTGCAACTCTTCAAATAACAAGGCTAATTTAAATTGCATTGCTTTGCTAAGTTCCTCGTTTTCATCCTTATCAAATGCTTTGTAACAATAACTTCCATTAGCCGCAACGTTTGTGAAGGAAAGTATTTATTTCAATTACTTCTTCGTAATCTGTTTCTTCCATTAATTTCCCTAAAACAATATCTTCTTTATCATCATCAGTCAAAACATGACCTTTTATTTTGTTTTGCTGCAAAAAAGACTGTACTAATTTTGCTTCTTCGGCAGTATCAGTTTGTATTAATATTGTTTCCATCTTTACAGGTTTCACCAAATTTACCAGAATCAATCACACAAATAAACTGCTTTAGCTTTTACACCTCTCAAGGCAGACACGGTTCACTTTTTCACCCTTCCTATCCCAAACTGGTCGCCTGCACCTATCAGCTTATTTCCCGAAAAATGTACTTCCACCATCTTCTCGCTGCTTACATTATTATAGTTTTCATCGTGCAGGGTGGTAATAATCTTACGGGTTTTAACATCAATCACTTCACCGCTGCTGGGGTATGCATATTTACCATCAAGACTAAAATTAATCCATCCCGGCATGTCCTGTAATGCTATAGAGGTTAGTGGTGTGTAGGGTGCAGTAGCACTAAAAATATGCAGGCGCATATTGTGCCCATCGGCTAACCAAATCTCTTTTTCATTTGGTGTAAGACCTATACCATGGCTTGGGTTGCCGTGCCTGCGTACAGGCCCCATGTTCCAGCCTTGCACCTGTATGTGCTGTAGTACTTTGCCGGTATTCAAATCTGCTACTTCAAACCCCAGCAAACTGTCAACCGTAGCAAAGGCCAGGGTCTCTTTTCCGTTTACAGTA
>JANPPB010000624.1:0-9916 GCA_031428295.1 Segetibacter sp.
TTGGTTGCAATTGGATTTTGGTTTGTTATCAAACCTCCGATAATTGCAAATTCATTTTGGGGCAATCGCACCAAAATTGCTATTACAGGTTACGCTTCAATTATATTCTTTGGACTTTGCGCTTTGTTATTCATTCGCAAATTACAAGGCAGTAAACCGGGTTTAATCATTGACGACAAAGGAATAGTTGACTATTCAAGCGGCATATCGGCGGGTGTAATTTTATGGTCAGAGATTGTCAATATTTCGGTGATGGTAATTCAAAGACAACAATTCATTATGCTTTACGTAAAAGAACCACAAAGCATTATTGACAAACAGGCAAGTATGTTTCAGCGGAAGATCATGCAGCTTAATTATAAAATGTATGGAACACCTCTTAGCATTGCTTCAACCGGACTTAAAATTTCGTTTGATGACCTGGTAAAAATTATTATGGACAAATTTGAAGAAAGCAAAAAGATAGCGCAAAATGAGTAGGGGAAATAGTCAGCGCTGACATCTTAAACATTAGTATCTATAATTCTTTTGTGTTTTAATTGTGGTATTCTACTACTTGTAATAAACGCACGTTTTACTACTCATTTATTACACAAGGCCAGGGAGTAAAACTTCATTCATACCCATTTCCATACTACTACACAACATGACATGGCTTGATGGTATCATGATGAATGATACCATCACATCAATTACTCTTAAGACTTAAATTAGTTGTAAGCAAGCAGGTATTCAAAATGAATTTCATTATGAGTGATCGCTTTTTTGTGCAGCAGGATCATTCTAAATATGGCCTTGCTTTCGTAACTGGGATAGCAATCAATCTCTTCCTGTACAAGTTCGGTCAAGATTTTTGACTCTTCCATGTTGAAAGATTTGACCAGGTTTTTGATTTCGGAAAAATTGTAGGTTGGTAACATAACAGCGGTAACTCAGGGCATGAAGAAAAAGTAGAAGTTTACTGTAGTTATTCTTTTGTAAAACTACTTTATAATTTAAAAAACGAGACATTGTTAACTGTTTATTTAAAAGAGCATTTTAGGTTTTTGCTTTTTTTTAATACGATTTTAGCTGGCCATATCGGACCCATTTTTCATTAGTTTCAGCCTAAGTCAATAACTTCAAACCCCTATTTTTGCCGCATGACAGGAATAGATAGTGTAGCTCTTGAACAAGTTATTGTGCATAAAGTTGGTAACCCCACCCGCGGCGAACACCTTACCCTCTCCGAAAATGCGCTTACCCTAAACGATGAGGTAGTACAGGGATTTTTAAAGAAATACTTTCTTGCTGCCTTTAACGAGAATGAGCATTACCATTTTGCACATTTAAGCGATTTAAATTTAAACGAAGTTTTTACCTACGTTACCGGCATTTTTGATGATCCCAAAGCATTTCTTAAAAACGCAGCCTTAATAGCCTCTTTTCTGTACAGCAAAAGCACCCATGCCCGTGTAAAGGAGGGAGAAGTGTACATTGCCCTGTTTAATAATGTGCCCATTGGCACAGCGTATAAGCAGGCCCTCGGCATATTTAAGTCAGAAAGTAAGGAGACCTTTTTAAAAGTATTTACGCATGGCAAAAGCCTGGAAGTGATACATGATGAGGGAATTGGACCCGGCAAACCCGACAAAGGCTGCCTTGTATTTAAAAACAATAAGCAGGAAGGCTACACCGTCTGCGTAATGGATAATACTAATAAAAGTAACGATGCCCAGTATTGGGTAAAGGACTTTTTACAGGTGGAGCCGAATAACGATAGTTACCACAACACCGATAAGTACCTGGGCCTTTGCAAGCAGTTTATTACGAATGATTATGCTGAAAACTTTGAGGTCTCTAAAAGCGATCAGATTGATCTGCTAAACCGGTCGATGGAATATTTTTCGACTAAAGACTCTTTTAAGCTTGAGGAATTTACCAACCAGGTTATCCATCATCCTGAGGTGGTAGACCAGTTTATGGCCTATAAGAAAAACTACGAATCGTCTAAGAATTTTGAGATTGAAGATGACTTTTCTATCAATCTTTCAGCCGTGAAAAAACAATCAAAAATTTTTAAAGCAGTATTAAAGCTTGATAAGAATTTTCACATTTACATCCATGGTCGAAATGATCTGATTGAGAAAGGTTACGATGAAATGACGGGCAAACACTTCTATAAACTATACTTTGACCAGGAGGCATAAAAATATAGGTCTTTGGCCGTTTGCCTTTTAATTTAAACTTGTATTTCCATTTCTTTTTTGATATGATTGTGATTTTTTTTCAAAAAATTAGGAGCCTTGGTGAAATGCCGGATTTAAAGAAAAGACAATATCTCGAAATGTTAAATTGAATTACACTTTTTGAGCAAGGCCGGGCCCTGGTTCGTCCGCTACAACAATCTTCTTCTTGCTAATGGTTTCAATTTTATCAAGTATGAAAACAGAAAGAATTAGCCACATTAATCCAAGCGTGAAACCAGCCAATACATCGCTGGCATAATGCACCCGCAAATACACCCTGCTTACACCAATAAATACAATGCATGTTGCAAGCATTGCAATCAATAGCGACTTAATAGGTAAAGAAAGCGTACTGTTATAAATCATAATGATAAGTAAGCCATAAAACGAAAAACTCATCATGGCATGTCCGCTGGGAAAGCTTAAGCCCCGGGCCTCATCTAACAAAGGAACCAATGGGCGGGGCCGGCCAAAGACCGTCTTCAGCAAAAACATTAATAATAAACTACCCAGTGCAATAACCGGGAACTTTATAGAATACCACCGATGCTTTTTTAAAATAAAATACGCAATCAATAAAAGGTTTGCAGGTACTAAAAAGTAGTGTGTTCCTAAAAAGGTGAAGCCCTGCATGATATTGGTGTTTACCTCATTTACATAATCACCCAGAAAGTCAAATGCTTTTGTATCGAACCGGCTATTCTTAGTTAAAAACACCATTCTGGCTATCTTAACAAAAGCAAAAAGCGCTATAAAAAATATAGCCACTACTGCTAATAATTCAAGAGAAAGCAACGTGATGGTAGCCCAAAATGTTCTGATGCCCTTTCTTACATACCTGATCATTATTAAAAATAATTTATTTGTTAAGACGAAGGGCTTGTTAGTGCCGCAAGCTTTTGTGCATGATAATTTTGCTTAAAAATATTGTACCCCTATCATGGAAGCTACATTTATGAGACACAACTCTTTATAAAATGGTGGTTGAAGAAAATGCAATAAAGTTTAATGTGCTTATGAAAAAATATTGTTAACACCTGCATACTGGCATGGAAATGGGTAAGCCAATGTAAAATACCTACTACTATGAAAAGGATATTATTTGTTTTACCTCTAAGCATGTTGCTTACATATTGCAGCAGCACTAAGCCAGTTATTACACCCGGCGTATCAAATGTGCAGGTTAATGGAATGGCTGCCACCACACCGACTGATGGTTCTATAAACAGAGACTTGAGCTACAAGGCAAGTGGCGATACCGGCATGAATGGTAGCTGGCAATTGGCTGGTATGATGTTGCCTGATGGTGGCTGGAAGGCTGCCGAAACCTGGAAGCCAGTGGATACTACCATGATGAATAGCATGGATAGCACTACACACGCTGCTATGTCTACCAACTCAACTTCTAATCAAACAGCATCAACTAAAAAAGATTTTGGGGGCAAGTTGTACGATACCTCAACCCACTTTTTTGATACAACCACCTTTAAACAAACCGTACAGGCATCTTATAAACCTTTTAATTACTGGCAACGTTTACCAGAGATGAAAATTGTGGCTGACCTGGGAATATTTACGGGTAACACAGGTTGTAACAGCATGAGCGGAAGTTTTAATTTTAATGGCAACGATATTAGGGTAAATCCTAAAATTCGTACCTCAAAAATGGCATGTAACGAATATGATGAGAGTGCGTTTTTAGGAAGCCTGGTTAAAGTTGACAATTACAGTATAAATAATGATATGCTTGAACTGAAAAAAGGTAATAGCACTGTGTTATCTTTTAAGAGAAAGCAATAATTGATTAACCCCTCTATGTACAAACCTATGGGCTGCTTATCTTTTTGATGCAGCCCATTTTTTAATGCGGTTACTTTTATAAGAATAAGTTTTTAAGAGATACTTGTTACATGGCTTTTAGCATGATGTTGTATAACACCCTCTTTCCGCTTTCCTGCAAACCAAGGGTAGAGTCGGCAAGAAAGTGCCGTTTAAATGCTTGTATTGCAGCAAGAGAATCTTTAGTATCGTAGCCCACAATTCTAAGTGCCTGTATGGTATTAAAATTATCGGGTAATGTTAAGTTGGTAGTATCTCCATACCATGAGCCAAATCCTTTTTGCGCTAAGGTTTGCCATGGAAAATTAATGTTTGGATCGTTCTTACGGGTTGGAGCAATATCTGCATGACCTATAAAATTATTAGCCGGAATGTTATACCGGCTTTTAAGCGTATCGAGCAAGACCAGTAAAGATTGTAGTTGTGGCGTGCTAAACGTTTCAAAGCCATTATTGTCCAGCTCAATGCCAATTGAAGCAGAGTTAATATCGTTGAGGCTGCCCCATTTAGCTACCCCACCATGCCATGCCCTCAGGTAATCATTAAGCATATGGTGTATGGTACCGTTTTTACAAATAACATAGTGTGCACTTACCTGTGTACGGGGTAGCGTAAACGTTTTTATAGTTTGATCGCAACTGTTTTGCGCCGTATGATGTATGATTACAAAGTTGGGTTTGCGTAGGTTAAAATTGGTTGTGCCTACCCAGTATGCAGGAGCCTTGTTGTCTACAGAAATATTTTCAGGGTTGCTTTTTATGGTAGCCGCAAATATTTTTGCCTGCTTTTTATAAACTTTATTTGTGGCATGGTAGGGAGGCCTGCTACAACTAAAAGCAAGCAGTATAAAAACTGTACACAGCAAGATTGTTTTAAGCATGGTATGTTTTAAATATGATTAGGACGAGGTCAATCCGCGGTTTGGAAAGCTGCAATTATACCTCAGTTATTCTTTCGGGTTGAATATAAAGAAAAAGCCATTTCTATATTGAAACGGCTTTTTGTGAGTTAAAACATATAAGTAAGAGTGCTTGCCTTATTCTGCTTCTTTTGTAAACTTTTTATTAAGGTTCGACACCTCAACCTGGCCATCCTGATTAACCAGGTAGATTTTAAAATAAAGATTATTCATGGAGAAATAGTCCTGAACTTTTTCGATAATGGTTTTATAGCGGTCACCGTTTGGAAGCGCCATAGCAACTACAGCAGAGTCGTTTGAATAGTATTTTCCAAAGTTTACAAAGGAGTTGAGCAGTGCCTCTGAAAACCATTTTTTTGCATGATTGACCTGGCTGATGTGCTTGGGTACCTCCTTATTGTTTATTTTATAAAAATCGGCAGGGTATCCCTTAACCTCTATGATTTCTTTGCTGAAAAATTTGGAGGCAGTAATAATGGTGTCAATCTTATCAGGCATTTTGTTATACAAATCCTTGTGAATTTTATAGCCACTTTCCTTAAGATAAGCAACAAGGCTATTGCTAATAAATTCTTCTGAACACCAGTCGGAATTTGTATTAACGGTAGTAGAAATATCAAGTACTGCTGTTTCCATTTATAATTAAATTTTTTTTGTGGTGTTTGACAATCTTGAGCCACCAAACATTAAGCTTTTGCTTCCTTATTTAAGACCATTTGAATAATAAATGTGTTGCATTATTTTTTTGATTTTCGTGTTAACAAAACGTGAGTATGTCATTTTTTAATACACATAGAGCAAAAAAATTTTGTTTGACTGCCATTGTATTTTTGACATAAAAAAACCACCGGTATGTGGTGGTTTTAAATTGTATAAAGGGTTGTGGTTAATTAATAATCTATCACCTGCTCCTCCATCATCACAGGCATTTCGCGGTGTTGGTATTGCTGATTTCTTAATTGCGGTTCGAAGCCGGCTTCTCTTATTGCCTGTTGAATGCCTTTGCTGGTAAAGCGGTGTGGTGCACCTGCGGCACTCACAACATTTTCTTCAATCATAATACTTCCAAAATCGTTGGCGCCTGCATTCAGGCATAATTGAGCTACTTGTTTACCAACAGTTAACCAACTGGCTTGTATGTTTTTTACATTGGGCAGCATAATGCGGCTCATGGCTATCATTCTAATGTATTCTTCGCCCGTGGTAAGGTTTTGTACCCCTCTTATCCGTGCCAATAACGTATCAACATCCTGAAAGGTCCATGGTATAAAGGCAATAAACCCTTTGCTTTCTGCGGGTTTTTTAGCTTGCACTTCCCGAAGTTTTACCAGGTGCTCCATGCGTTCCCTCACTGTTTCAACATGGCCAAACATCATGGTGGCGCTAGTGGTTATATTTTGCTTGTGGGCTTCATGCATAATATCCAGCCACTCCTGCGAGCCACATTTGCCCTTGCTAATCAGCCGGCGCACCCTGTCTACCAAAATCTCAGCGCCGGGCCCTGGCAAGCTATCCATTCCGGCTTCTTTTAAAGCTTTCAGTACTTCGGCATGTGTACTTTTTTCGAGCTTGGTTATGTGTGCTACTTCAGGGGGGCCTAACGCATGCAATTTTAAAGTAGGGTACATTTCTTTTAGCTTTCTAAACAGGTTGGTATAGTACGAAAGGCCTAAACCGGGGTGGTGGCCACCCTGCAATAAGAGTTGCTCTCCGCCATAGCGAAAGGTTTCATCAATTTTTTTGCGATATGTTTCTATATCGGTTATGTAGGCTTCGGCGTGGCCGGGTATGCGATAGAAATTGCAAAACTTGCAGTTTGCAATACAAACATTGGTGGTGTTCATATTGCGGTCGATAATCCATGTTACCTTGCCATCTGGCACCTGTTTTTTTCGAAGTTCGTTTGCTATAAAAGAAAGGTCGTTCAGGGGAGCCTTTTCAAACAATTCCAATCCCTCGTCAACACTCAAATATTCGAAGTTTAAAGCCTTTTTATACAGTTCAGATAAATCCATTTTTGATTTTATTATAACAACAAAAATACGTCATCAAAGTTGCAAGGTTGGTACAGGATGATGTTTTTGAATTTTATTAATTAACATAAATACATAAACAGCGTTATTATAAAATCGAAAGCACGTAATTTTCTGTTCGCTGCGTAAAGACAAAAAACCTGAAGTGAGTGACACAACATAAGCCAAATAGAAATTCAACTGCCCGCTACCAAAAACTTTTTTATGCATTGTTTATTGGATTAAGCCTGTTTGTAGCACACGTAAAAGTTGTTGCCCAGGCCGATAGTGTAACTGCCCCCTCAGTATTACTTACTAAATTCTCGATTAAACTGTTAACGGGTGGAGTTGTGATTGTAAGAGGTACGGTGGGTGATAAACCCGATTCCCTAAATTTTGTATTGGATACGGGTAGTGGCGGCATATCGCTGGACTCGGCTACGGTTGATTATTTACAATTACCGTCTGTAGAAAGTGATCGAACCATACGTGGGATTGCAGGTATACGCAAAGTAAAATTTGTACGGAACCTAACTTTGCACGTTCCCGGCCTGGACGTTCAAAATCTTGATTTTCACATAAACGATTACGAGATACTGACCAATGTTTATGGGGTACGTATAGACGGTATTATTGGCTACAGCTTTTTAAGCCGGTATATTGTAAAAATTAATTACGATGTAAATATGCTGGAAGTATGGAGGCAGGGAGCTATAAAATATCCCCGTGAGGGCTACCTGATGAAACCCCTGATTAGTAGTATACCCATTATGAACGCTACTATAAAAGATGCTGTTTCAGTAGATGGAAGTTTTTATTTTGATACCGGCGCCGGTCTTTGCCTTCTGATGTCGGAGGATTTTGCAAACGATAAAAAGGTAATAAAAAAAGGACGGAAGATGACGCTTACGCAGGCCGAAGGGCTTGGAGGTAAGAAGACAATGTTTGTAACCACTGTGAAGCAGGTTAAGTTTGGACCTTTTAAATTCAGGAAGGTACCTGCTCATATTTTTAAAGACGAATTTAATGTAACGGCTTACCCGGTACTGGGCGGTTTAATAGGCAACGATTTATTTAGAAGGTTTAACCTGGTATTGAATTACGCCAAAAAAGAAATTCACCTGTTGCCTAACAACCACTTTGGTGAGGCGTTTGATTACTCTTACACCGGCATGGGTATTTACTTTATTAACGGCGACATTGTAGTAGAAGATGTATTGGCGGGCTCGCCGGCGGAAAAGGCGGGTTTACAAATTGGTGACAAAATATTGGCTGTTGATAGAAATTTTACCAACAACATACAGGTGTATAAAAGCATGTTTCAGACACCGGGGTCTAAACTAAACGTAATTATTATAAGAGGTGGTCTACCCATAACCCTTACCCTTAAGGTTAAAAGCATATTATAAAAAGATTATAATAATTGACCGTTTTAAAATGAAGTATGATTAGCCATACTTTTACGCTCCTAAATTTTTTACATGAGATTATTTTTACTATTGATCTGTTTCTCGGCAGGAGTTAGGGGTTTTGCTCAGGGCACAGAAACTTTCACCAACATTACCACCACAACCGGGGCAGGTGCTTCAGCCGGTTATTTTACCCGGATTTTTACCGGTAATAATGGATTGCAATGGACGGCAACACAAACAAGAATCGACCAGGTTATCAATGGTGCTGCACCTGTTTTTAGAAATGGCTCCGTAAGTTCACCTGCTATTCCTAACGGCATTGGCTCATTAACCTTTAATTACAAATACTTTTTTACCGGTAATGCCGGCATACTTACTATTAAGGTTAATGGTAACGTTGTTGGAACTGTGGATGTGCCAAATACGGCTACAACAACACAGACAGCTACCATCAATAATATAAACGTTCCCGGTACTTTTTCGCTTGAAATTGTTGAAACTTCGCCGGTTGTTGCTAACGAACCCAGTGGCTTTAACCCCAATGCACGTAAGGGTATAGATGATGTAAGCTGGACTGCTTTTGCAGGTTCGGCGTGTGTTGCCCCCACTGCCCAACCAACTAATTTGGTTTGGGGTACAATAAACAACACTACTATCAACGGATCTTTTACTGCTGCATCACCGGCGTCGAACGAATATTTGGTGGTCATGAGCAGCGATATGAACCTAAATACTTCCCCCGTTAATGGAACTGTTTATACCGCCGATGATTTAATTGGCAACGGCGTTGTTATTAAAAGAGGTAACTCACTTTCTTTTTTAGCAGAGGGCCTTAACCCGGGCACTACTTATCACTTCTTTGTTTTTTCAGTAAACAGCGGTTGTAATGGCGGTCCGTTATATTTAGCGGCTTCTCCACTTTCTGGTATGGCAGCTACTACAACACCGCCTGTGTGTGTTAAGCCGGTAAATGTTGCGGGTTCCCTAACTTTTAATGCTTCCAATACTTCAATTGGTGGATCAATTGCTGCTTCAGCAGATGCTGATGGATACCTCGTACTTTATAATACCACTGGTACTTTAACCTTTACACCAACCGATGGAACCTCATACTCAGTAAACCAGGTAGTGGGATCGGGTAACACCGGCAAAGTGGTAAGCTTTGGACCGGGTAATACTTTTAATGCAACCGGCCTTACTGCTTCAACCACTTATTACTTTTTTGTATTTCCGGTAAGTGGTTTTAGTTGCACTGGCGGACCCTTGTACAATACCACCTCAACAAATGGCACTGCTACCACCACAGCAACTGCCAATACCGGTGAGCCTGCAGGTTATTATTCAAATGCTTCAGGTAAATCGTGTGATGTTTTAAAAACTGCTTTAAAGTCCATTACTACTACCGGTATGACACCAAGATCGTACGGCGATTTGTGGAGCCAGTACAGCGTAACAGATATTAAACCCCGTGAGGTTGGTTCAGGTTCAAGCAATGTTATCTGGGAT
>JANPPB010000625.1:0-1552 GCA_031428295.1 Segetibacter sp.
TTTAAACATATTCAGGCCTGTTTGCCTGCGTACCTTTAAACATTAAGTTGAATGCATTATGCCTGATAGAACGTGGTTTTTAGATTGGTTTAATTCACATTACTACTACCTGTTGTATCAAAACAGGGATGAGGTAGAGGCGCTTGCTTTTATTAATAAAATCATAGATTATTTACACCCCGCAGCAACAGCTACAATGCTGGATGTTGCCTGTGGCAAAGGCCGCCACAGCAAGGCATTGGCCGACATGGGTTATGATGTTACCGGTATAGACATTAGCCATCAAGCCATCAACGAAGCAAAAAAATCTGAAGACGAAAACCTCCACTTTTATCAGCACGATATGCGTTTACCCTTCCGCATAAACTATTACGATTTTGCCTTTAACCTGTTTACCAGTTTTGGCTATTTTAGAACACAGCGGGAGCATGATAATGCCATACGAACGATTGCACAGTCCATAAAATTAAACGGGTACTTTGTAATGGATTATTTAAACGTGCATTACGAGGAAGATCATCTTGAAAAGAAACATGATAAAAACGTAAATGGCGTTCGTTTCCATATTAGCAAGTGGCACAATGAGGAGCATTTTTTTAAGCAAATACAAGTGGAAGAAAAAGGGGTTGCTTTAAAACATTTGTTTACTGAAAAAGTGGCCAAGTTTACCCTGGGTGACTTTACTGATATGTTTGCTTACCAGGGCTTGCAAATACAGGAAGTTTTTGGCGATTACCAGTTGGGCCACTACGATATTAGAAAATCGCCCCGGATGATTGTAATTGCTAAAAAGATCAGAAATTAATAAAGGTCATTTTTTCCATTCATTGCATCTCTTCTACTTTCTCCCCCAATTTATCTGTAACCACTTTTGGCGAATGCTCAACAGTTAATATAGGTCCCTTCCACAATCGTATATAGTTTTTAAAAAATGAAATCCGGTCTTTTCCCGATTTTATAAACTCAGGTAAGTATAACCATGGAATTTTTGGATGTTGGTGATGCGCCAAATGAATATTGAAGTTGAGATAAATGAACTTTAACCAAAAGGGTACTTTTAAATTATGAGCACCGTTTATAATTTGCCTTGGACTGAAGGCGTGGTTCACATAATTCTGCGAAGACCAAATAAATCCATGCACCAGATAAAATAGTATCCAGGTAGCAAAATCCCAGCCTAACAACCACAATAACCCAACTTGCACGGCAAGCACAAATAAACTTTCCGACTGGCAAGTTCTTAATTTAAAAACCTCGTCGCTGCCTTCTAAAAAGCCCCTTATTTCTGTATGTCTTTTAAACAGTTTTGAATTGACCAGCCCCGGTGCAAATGCAAATAATATGACCGATAACCACAGTGCAAGATACCCGGCACCAATCATCATGACATAAAGGTTTCCGTAGCGTAACCATTTATTTTGATGCTCATAATACAGATCCCACATCTCCTCATCTGTGCGGTTTTTTTTATGGTGCTTTAAATGACAATGCCTGAAAAAATGAAATGATACAATAAAAAGGCAGCACAGCCAACGTGCCCAAAATATATTTA
>JANPPB010000626.1:0-7140 GCA_031428295.1 Segetibacter sp.
AAAAGACCCATACCGGTGCCTTTTTCATTTTCTGTTCCGGGGTTGGTTGCACGGTTTTGTGGGTCGAATAACTTCTTAAAAGTTTCGTTGCTAATACCGGTGCCTGTATCTATAACTTTAATCAGCGCAATGTCTGTATTAATGATTGCAGATATGGTAATGGTTCCATTGGAAGTAAATTTATTAGCATTCGTAAGCAGGTTTCTTAAAATAAAACGCAACATGTATTCGTCTGCAATAACCTGGCAACCATCCTCAATGTTATGTTGCAACGTATTTCCTTTTGATTGAGTGGTTACTTCAAAATTTTCAAGTTTTCTTGTAACCACCTTATATAAGTCTACGGGTCTTATATGAGGTACCTGCCTGTCTAATTGTGCCTGTCCCCACTCAATAACATTGGTTAGGGTATCGAGTGTAGCATCCAGTTGTTTTTTCAGTAAACCCATTACATTTTTTACTACATCTTCTGATAGGACCTGCAGGTAGTTCAGGTCGATAATGCTTCGGAGCGATGCCAGAGGGTTTCGAACATCGTGAGCTACATAACCCAATATTTTACTTTGGGAGAGTACCAGTGTTTGCAAATGATCCTGCTGGCGTAAAGAATCCTGTATTCTCTGTTCCACCTCATAATTTTTCAGCCTTAGTTCAAGCAATTTTACTACCTGGTTGCTTAGTACCTGCATTGCAAAATATTGTTCAGAGGTTAGCTTTCTGGCAACCTTGTCTAACACACACAATGCACCAATAGTGTAGCCGTCTATTTTTAGGGGAAAGCCGGCATAATATCGGAAGTAGGGCGGTTCCTTCACCAAAACATTATTTTCAAAACGAGCATCAAGTAATGCATCAGGAATTTCCATTACATCATTATGTAAAAGCAGGTGTGTACAAAAAGAAGTTGCCCTTGCAATGCTGTTAGTATCGAGACCCACCTGTGCTTTGTGAAAAAGTTGATTCGAACTTATGAAAGAGATGGTAGATATAGGAGTTTGACAAATTTGAGCAGCGAGTAACGTAATGTCATCAAATTCCTTTTCCGGAGCGGTATCAAGTATATTTAATAAATTAAGTTTGTTAAGGCGTTGTTCTTCATTCATCAACAGTTCTGATGGGGACATATTTTACAGGTTAGCCCGCGAAAATTACAGCTATTGCATTGTTAAGAAATAAAGTATAAACTAAAACTTACCTAAATTTTATTAAAAGAGTAATCCCGTTCTACCAGGCATATCCTGGTTGTGTAAGCCGAATACCAATGTGCTCTGCCCATTTGTTGGGCAATCAAATGCTCGCTGTGTTGTTTCCAATGTGTTATATCTTCCAAAGTTTTCCAATACGATACTGTTATGCCGGTTTCGTTTCGTGCAGTTTCCATTCCAAGGTACCCTGGCTGGGCTTTGGCTAGTTCCTCCATCTTCGCTGCCATCAATTCGTAAGCAATATTTTCTTCTGCGTTGGTTGGAACTTTTATAGTGGAAAAAATTACCGCGTAATAAGGTGGCTGTGGCGTTCTTGCTATCATTACGATTGTTTTTTTGTTTTAGTTATACCAGGGTATGTCACCGTATCAATTTTTTTAATGCTTCATTTATTAAAAACATTACCTTGAATATTTTGTAGCAGAAGCGAATTTTACTAACCCTATAATTGTAAAGCTTTAATTAAACGGTATGACCTTTTTAAAAAGATTTGGATTTGTGCTTTTCGGTTTATTTGCAATAACCGACATTATTTTTTTAGTGCTGGAACACAATAATTATCGTTATTATACCAAATCCTTTTTGCTTCCTGTCTTACTATTTACCATTTTGGCTAACTCCGCAGACCAGGGCCACCCTGTTTCTAAACGTATTTTGTTTATTGCTTTGTTAGCCGGAACAGCAGGCGATATATTTTTACTAGGAACCCAAAACAGACCTCAGTTTTTTATATATGGCTTAGGTGCGTTTCTGCTGATGCAACTAATGTATTGTATTTATTTTTTCAGAATGCAATCCATAAAAAAAGAGTTCATCATTTTTCAGGGATTTGTAGCGTTATTAATGGTAGGTTATTCTTTAACATTAGTAGGTTCTCTTTACAAATACCTGGGCGAGTTAAAGATTCCTGTTATTATTTATGCCACTGTTATTTCTCTAATGTTTTTTGGAGCTGTCAACATTTTTTACTCAAAAAGGGCGCAAAAGCTGGCTATAAATTTCTTTATACCCGGTGCTGCTATGTTGGTGCTTTCTGACTCAATTTTGGCGGTAAACAAGTTTTATCTTAATGACGACCTGTTTAATATTTCCGTAATGGTAACCTACATTCTTGGCCAACTTTTTTTAGCTATTGGTTTTACCAAGCATTTAAAAAGCAGCCGTTCGTCGGGCAAACACCGTTCGCATAAAAGCAGGTTTGAAGGAATGGAGGTTGAACAACCTGCCGAATAAGTTTAAATAAAACATCTTTTCTTCAGATTTAATGAATTATTACCAACATCATTGAAGGAGCTTTTATAACATTATATAGCTGGACAATTGCAGTCATTCTTCAAAGGCATAAAATTAAAAAGTCCCCTGCTGCAATCGCAACAGGGGACTTTTATTTTCACAACCAATCCTTGTCACAGGTTCGATTTGGGGTTTGATATTAATAATCCATTCCGCCTGGCATTCCACCCGGAGCACCACCTGCAGATTTAGGTTCTGGTCTGTCAGCAACAACACACTCAGTAGTTAACAACATACCGGCAATTGAAGCTGCGTTTTCCAAAGCAACACGGCTAACCTTAGTTGGGTCAATAACACCTGCAGCAAATAGGTTTTCATAAACTTCTGTGCGGGCATTAAAACCAAAATCGGCTTTACCTTCTTTAATTTTCTGAACAACTATTGAACCTTCGATACCGCTATTAATAACGATCTGGCGAAGGGGTTCTTCAATTGCTCTTTTAATGATCTGAATACCGGTTGTTTCGTCTTCATTCAAACCTTTAAGACCCTCTAAGGCCTCAATTGCACGAATGTAAGCAACACCACCACCTGGTACAATACCTTCTTCAACAGCAGCCCGTGTTGCATGAAGCGCATCGTCTACACGGTCTTTCTTTTCTTTCATTTCAACCTCGGTAGCGGCACCTACATATAATACTGCAACACCACCGCTTAATTTAGCTAAACGTTCCTGTAATTTCTCACGGTCGTAGTCGCTGGTTGTGTTTTCTATTTGAGATTTTATTTGATTTACACGGGCAGTAATGCCTTCTTTCTCACCTTTACCGCCAACAATGGTAGTATTGTCTTTATCAATAGTAATGCTGCTTGCCTGGCCTAAGTAAGTAAGGTCAGCATTATCAAGTTTGTAACCCTGATCTTCGCTGATAACGATACCTGCAGTAAGAATGGCAATGTCCTGCAACATTTCTTTACGACGGTCACCAAAGCCCGGGGCTTTAACGGCAGCAACTTTAAGAGTACCGCGTAATTTGTTAACCACCAATGTAGCCAGTGCTTCGCCTTCAAGGTCTTCAGCAATAATTACCAATGGACGGCTGCTTTGAGCAACTTTCTCCAAAATGTGTAAAATATCTTTCATTGCAGAAATCTTCTTATCATAAATCAATATGTAAGGATTTTGCAACTCAACTTCCATTTTTTCGCTGTTGGTAACAAAGTAAGGGCTAATATAACCGCGATCGAATTGCATACCTTCAACAACCTCAACAGTTGTATCGGTACCTTTTGCTTCTTCAACAGTAATAACACCTTCTTTACCAACTTTTTCCATTGCCTGGGCAATCAACTTACCAATAGTCTCATCGCTGTTAGCTGAGATGGTTGCAACCTGCTCAATCTTGCTGCTGTCATCACCAACTTTTTGGCTTTGAGATCTTAAATTTTCAACAATAGCAATAACTGCTTTGTCAATACCACGCTTAAGATCCATTGGGTTTGCACCTGCAGCAACGTTCTTTAAACCTTCGCTAATAATAGCCTGGGCCAAAACAGTTGCAGTAGTAGTACCATCACCGGCAATGTCAGCGGTTTTGCTCGCAACTTCTTTCACCATTTGTGCACCCATGTTCTCTATCGCATCATCCAGTTCAATTTCTTTAGCTACGGTAACACCATCTTTAGTAACCTGAGGAGCGCCAAATTTCTTTTCAATAACTACATTACGTCCTTTTGGTCCAAGGGTTACTTTAACCGCATTGGCCAAAGTATCCACGCCCTTCTTCATCTTATTACGGGCTTCAATATCGAAGAAAATTTGTTTTGCCATTTTTTTGTATTTAGATTTTAGTATTTAGTACTTAGACAGTACCGTTGTGATATAATTTTTTTGTTCCAGGCGATACAACTATGGTCATCATCGTTGCGTCGCACTCTTGTACTTTAGTACATTAAAGTGGGCAGCAATTAAATCAGAATATCAGATTCTCTCATAATTAAATAGTCTTCACCATCTAAGGTTATTTCAGTACCGGCATATTTTCCGTAATAAACCTCTTCTCCAACTTTAGTTGTCATTGGTATTAAAGTTCCTGTATGCTCCGCGTACTTACCTGGGCCTACAGCTACAACAGTGCCTTTTTGTGGTTTTTCTTTAGCAGTGTCTGGGATAATTATGCCTCCGGAAGTTTTTGTTTCAGCCGCTGCTGCTTTAATTATTACTCGGTCTGCTTTAGGTGATTTAATTTCAGCCATACTTATAGTTTTTAGTTTTTAAGAAAAATTTGTTCTGGTTTACCCATTCATCGATTATTATGCCATAGGGTTAAAGAAAGTCAAATTTGCAGAATTGCAAGGCAGGTAAAATTGTTAAAGCATTATTGGCAGTAACACTAAATAAAATTTCATATTAAAGTAATAAGTGTGACAAAATTGCACAGAGCGCAAATTGTCATAGAATGTATACATAAACCGGTAGCAACTGGTAAGGCACCTTTTTAATAGCGAGACATAATTAAACCTTTCAACAAAACCGTCAAAATTTTAATGCTACCCGTGCTAAGCAGCCATTAATCAATATCCTATAATTATTTGTGAACGTACCTATGTAAACCCACCTAATTGCTATCTTCGCACCCCAATAAAGCTCTTTACAACCCATGATTAGCAGAAGAAACATTAGGGTTAAGGTGATGCAAACATTGTATACCTTAAGCACCTTGAATGATGACAATGGCATGCCGGATCCCATTAGATCTTTACAGAAGCAGATTGATTCATCCCGCCAGTTGTTTATTTATCTATTATACTGCCTTACCGAAGTGGCACGTTATGCTGAAACCGATGCCCTCCGCAGGGCTTCAAAAAATCTTCCTTCAGCACAGGATTTAAATGTAAATACCAAGATTTCGGGCAACGAATTTTTGTGGAAGATTATTGAAAGCCCAACTTTTAAACAAGCCATAGAACTGGACAAGCCGGAGCTTATAGAAAACACCACGACCCAAATAAAAAAGCTTTATAACGAGCTTGAAAAAACTCCCGAATACCAGGCTTACATTTTAGCCCAAAGCAGGGATAAAAAATCGGAGAAAGACATCATCACTTTTATTTTTAGCAACTTAATGCTGCCTGGCGAAGACTTTATAGGTCATGTAGAAGAATATTTTACCAATTGGGACGATGATGCCGAAATGATTAACCAGCTTATGTTGAATTATTTGCAAAAGCCCGGCAGCTACAACCTGCAGGAAATGGTATCAAAAGAAAAATGGGATTTTGCCAGGACCCTTTTAACCACTACCCGTGAGAAAAAGGATTATGCTTTGGAGTTGATAAAACCAAAGCTTAAAAACTGGGATGCTGAGCGTATTGCGGTGCTGGACATGATATTAATGGAGATGGGTGTATGTGAATTATTATATTTTGAAACCATTCCAACAAAAGTTACCATTAACGAATATATTGACCTTGCAAAAAGTTACAGCACACCACAGAGTGGTCATTTTGTAAATGGTATACTCGACAATATTCATAAAGAACTGATGACGCAGGATAAAATTCATAAAGTAAATTTTAAGCAAAACGCTTCCTGATTGTCAAACCTTCAAACTAAATATTCATGAGAACTTTGTTGGCAGGTCTGTTATTTTCTATGGTAATAATGGCTTGCAAAAATTCTACAGGTAGGGCGGTTAATACATCGGCAGTGGCTACGGATACATCCAACTATACCACTATTCAGTGGATTGATTCTTTGAAAAATATAGGTAACATACAATTTGGCGAAACCGTAAGCATACCGTTTAAATTTAAAAATGCAGGCGATCATCCTTTGTTCATAATAAGTGCCGAACCGGGCTGTGGCTGTACGGTTACCGACTTTCCAAAGCAGGCTATAGCACCCGGCGAGGAAGGCACCATTACTGCTGCTTTCGACAGCAACAAAGGCCATGAGGGAGAATTTAGGAAGAATATTAATGTGAGCACGAATACCAAGGGAAGCACCAGCCAGGTTCTTTATTTTATGGGTACCATTTATAAAGAAGGTAAGAAGGATTCGCTTTCAAAATAAAGGGCCGATCTTTTATACAATTGCACTCAACAACAAAAGAGATTAAAATCTCCTAATTTGCACAAAATTTTAAAAATCAGCAATAATGTTTCAATTCTCTTATTTGTTATTGGGTGACTCCAAAAGTGGTGGTGGATCTATACAATTGTTAATGATGGGTGCCATCATTTTGGTATTCTGGTTATTTATGATTCGTCCACAAGCTAAAAAAGCTAAGGTTCAAAAGCAGTTTATCAACGATCTTCAAAAAGGAGACAAAGTGGTAACCATTGCAGGCATTCATGGTATTGTGCACAAGGTTAACGACGATGCCACCATTCAATTAGAAGTAAACCCGGGTAGCTATATGAAGATTGAAAAATCTGCTATCAGCCTTGAATGGAGCCAGCAGCTTAACAAACCTGCTACAGTAGTTGTGGATAAAAAGTAAAACTTACTTCATCAATTTTATTTTTGTTAACCCTTGTTTAGCTGAGTGATTACTCGGGCAAAGCAAGGGTTATTTTATTTTGTTACTTTTCTATTTTACAAAGTGTATAATAGCTTAATAAATAAAAGGGCATGCTTACGATAGGGCTAACAGGGGGTATTGGCAGTGGTAAAAGTACCGTTGCTAAAATTTTTGAA
>JANPPB010000627.1:0-7480 GCA_031428295.1 Segetibacter sp.
ATGCAGCGCAACTGTTAATTCTACCACACCCAGGCTTGCTGCAAAATGACCCCCATGTACACTCACAGTATCAATAATGTATTGCCTCAGCTCTTCGCAAACCTGGTGCAATTGTTCCCAACTAAGTTTTTTTAAATCCGATGGGTAATCAATACCTTTTAAAAGCGGGCCGGGAGTAATTTCCATCCTGAACGTGTTATTTTAGTTAAAATGTAAAATTACATGATAAAACCAAGCCATGTAAAGCTGTCGCAAGTAACAACGCTTTAAAACTGGTTTGTGTTTATGGTATTGCTGTTATTTTTGAAACTGTTATGCAATTCCACCAACTACCACCCCAATTTAGCCATTAATCAAATTTGTGATAGGCGATTGTAACACAGTTATTTACTTTTACGCCTATATGAAAGGAAAGATGTCTAAATATTGGATTTGCCAGATTGGCGGGTGGAGTACTTATATTATTGTTTACACGTTTTTTTACCTCACGCTTCGCACTAAAGAGCAATCCTTTTTTTTTGAAGTACTTTTTTTAGATGCCATAATCGGGATAGCCATCACGCATTTAATGCGATATTTCATTCGGAAGATGGGGTTCCTAAAACTCAGGCTCGATAGCCAGATTATCTACATTTTTCTTACCACCATTGCCTTTTCCTTCTTATTTGCCTTTACCAGCATTTTTGTTGAAGATCAATTAAACTTTACCTCAGATCAGTTTAAGCAATACAGCACCTTAAATAAAACATTGCGTGCATCTTTTGGCAGCTTCCTGTTTTTATTAATTTGGAATTTAATTTACTTTACTTACCACTATGTAATTAAGAGCCGGCAGGAACAATTGGACAAGATCAGGTTACAAAGCCTGGTAAAAGAGTTAGAGCTGAAGACCATAAAATCTCACATCAACCCACATTTTATTTTTAATGCCTTAAATAGCATAAGGGCTTTGGTTGATGAAAACCCGGAACGGGCACGGCAAGCCATTACTGAATTGAGCAACATATTAAGAAGCAGCATGCAGGCCGAAAAGCTGGAAACCGCACCATTGAGTCGTGAGCTAAACATTGTAAAGGATTATCTGGCCCTGGAGCATATTCGGTTTGAAGACAGGCTGCGGGTTGAGTTTGATATTGATGAAGACACCCTTGATCAACCGGTGCCGCCCATGATGTTGCAAACATTGGTTGAAAATGCTATCAAGCATGGCATCAGCAAGTTTATAGATGGTGGAATGATAAAAGTTAGATCTGATTTTAAAGGAGATAATCATGAACTATCGGTGCAGAATACCGGGCATTTAAATGGTGATTTTAATCCCGATGGATTTGGCTTGTACAGCACCCAAAACCGGCTGATGTTACTGTACGGAGAAAAAGCCCGTTTCGAAATAAAAAACAATACCGATAACATGGTTGAAGCAACCGTAACCATGCCTGCAACCATTATATAATGTAAATAAAAAGCAATCAAAATGTCTGTTAGAACGATTATTATAGATGATGAAAGATTAGCTAGAAATGAATTGAGAAAACTGCTTCAGGAGTTTAACGAGATTGAGGTAATTGATGAAGCCGCTAATGGAAACGAAGGCATTGAAAAGATTGAACAACAGCATCCTGACCTGATATTTTTAGACATACAAATGCCCGGAAAAACCGGCTTTGATTTGTTGGAGGAGTTGGACAGGGCACCTAAAGTAATATTTACAACTGCGTACGATGAGTATGCTTTAAAAGCTTTTGAGGTGAATGCACTGGATTATTTATTAAAGCCAATTGAACCTAAAAGACTGTCGGATGCCATACAAAAATTGCATATAGAAGAAAGTAGAGAAACCGGCGGCAGTCATAATAACCTGGTTAAAGCCAATGGCCTGCTTACCGAAAACGACCAGGTTTTTGTAAAAGATGGAGAGCGCTGCTGGTTTGTGAAGTTGAATGAGATCCGCTTATTTGAAAGTGTA
The DNA here is from genome assembly GCA_031428295.1 of Segetibacter sp. GTDB lineage: Bacteria > Bacteroidota > Bacteroidia > Chitinophagales > Chitinophagaceae > Segetibacter. Next base: position 1,967 of record JANPPB010000627.1, read on the forward strand.
GGTAATTATGCCAAAGTATTTTTTGCCGGAAATAAACCGCTTATTTTAAAATCGTTAAATGCCCTTGAAGAAAGACTGGACGATAAAGTATTTTTCAGGGCTAACCGCAAGCACATCATCAACATGCGCTGGATCGAAAAAATTGAGCCCTACTTTAATGGGGGTCTTCTTCTGGAATTAAAAGGCGGCGAAAAAATTGAAGTCAGTCGCAGGCAAACCGTTAAGTTCAAAGAAATGATGAGTTTATAACTGATGCCATGATCTTCTACTTTCACCTGCTTTCCTAAAGCACTTATTTTTATTAAATCAGCACGTATAATGTTTCATCACAGGCAATTCACGACCAGGCTTTTTTTAAGTTTACTTTTAATTCCGGCAACTATTAATGGCTTTTGCCAAAGAGCTAAACATGTGATCAATCAAAAAGAGGTGCAGCGGATTGAAGCCACCCTTTCTGACAACAGCATGGAAGGAAGAAGAACCGGTACGCCGGGGATTGCAAGAGCCGCAGACTTTATTGCAGGCGAGTTTAAAAAGACTGGTCTGGCTGAAATGCCCGGGGTTAATGGATACAAGCAAAGTTTTGCAATGCTCAAGACCACTCAAGGTAAAGTGACGGGAGAGATTAATGGCCAACCTGTGGACACAAAAAATGTGGTGGTGTTTACTGCTCAAAAACAATTGGACATTAACAGCCAGTCGGGTTATAAAATAGTTACCATTAAACGAGGTGAAAATTTAATAAGAGAAGCTCAAAAGTTTATTGGTGGAAAAGAAAATCTTGTTATAGTTGCCGATACCAGTTTTACAAAAGCCTTCGCCATTTTGCCCAGGCTTAAAAGAGCCCTTTTTAAGACGGAAACAAACGTGGTGTTTATTTTATCACTGCAGCCGGTTTTAGGGTTTAAATTAACTGCTATGCAGGAAGTGGAAGAGATGCAACTGGCAAATATTGTAGGTGTATTGCCGGGTAAAAGTAAAAAGAACGAATATGTAGTTTTCTCAGGCCACTACGACCATTTGGGAATTGGTAAAGTGGTTGATGGAGATTCCATTTACAACGGTGCCAATGATGATGCCTCCGGGACTACTGCGGTTATGATGCTGGCAAAATATTACAAAACGCTTGGCAACAACGAGCGAACACTCATTTTTGCAGCGTTTACTGCAGAAGAGATTGGTGGCTTTGGCTCTCAATATTTTTCAAAACAATTGAACCCTACAGAAGTAGTTGCCATGTTTAATATTGAAATGATAGGAACCGAAAGCAAATGGAACAAAGCCTCAGCTTACATTACCGGTTATGAGAAGACCAATATGGGTTCAATCCTGGAGAAAAACCTTGAAGGAAGTAAGTTTAAATTTTATCCTGATCCTTACACCGACCAGCAATTGTTCTATCGGTCAGACAATGCTACATTGGCAAGGCTGGGAGTACCGGCGCATACCATCTCCACGTCAAAAATGGACATAGAACCTAACTACCACAAAGCCAGCGACGAGATTGGCACACTTGATATGGAGAACATGACTGAGATAATAAAGGCTATAGCCAAAAGCGCTACCTCAATTGTAAACGGCAAAGATGCACCCAGCAGGGTTAAAGTAGAAGACCTGAGCAGGTGATGTTTTGATTAGTTGGGTGTACTATATCATTTGTAAAAGATGCCGGCAAGTTTCTTTTCCTTTATACAATTAAAATACAAACTCAACAATTGTATTCAAAAATGTGCCCCCTTAAAAGAATTATCGAACCAGTACATGGCAGATTTACATTTGTAATTGCAGGAAAGAAGCAAAAAATGCTTTGCTAAATACAGCGTTTACGACAGTATTATCCATAAGGCTAATTTTCATCATTGCAGGCAAATACCTTTTTAGATTTAATGGCATTAAAATGACTGATGGCCTCCAGTAAATTGCCATCTACGTTGGTCACTAATACTTTCAGTATGTCTTTCAATTCCTTAAAATAAGTTGGCTTGGTAAAGAAGCACAGAGCTCCCATGTCTAAAGCAATATTGGCTTCTTTTTGATGGGATGAAGTGGAATAGATTAAAACCGGAATATGCTTGAATTCTTCTTTATCCTTCAATTGTTTCAGACATTCCCACCCATTCATGCCAGGCATATTGATGTCGAGAAAAATGACTTGTGGCTTTTTTAATTCTTCATTTTGTAATAACTCCAAAACCATCTTGCCGTCCATGGCACAATAGCATACTATTGATGGATCAATTTCTTCAAGTGCTTCGCAAAAAAGCTGCCTGTCATCGGCATCATCATCTGCTAATAAAAATATTTTTTCCATAGCATGTTATTTTAATTGTGTATCAGTTATTTTTTCATGCTTCATAGGTAAAATAATTTCCAATGTTGCTCCTTCGTTTTCTTCGCCTTTAGCAGAAATGGCTCCTCCATGTCGCTCTACAATTTTTTTACATAATGCCAGCCCTAACCCCGTTCCTTCATACAGATCTTTGGAATGAAGCCGTGAAAAAGTTTTAAAGATTTTTTCTTCGTCATTTATACTAAAGCCAATCCCATTGTCTTTGACTAATATTTTTACGTAATCGTGCTCACTATACTCCAGGCTATAATGCCTTAAATCGGTAATATAGGTAGCTTGGGATTCGATCTTTAAAACTGTAGGAATGTCTTTTTTTGAAAACTTGAGGGAGTTATTGATAAGATTATAAAACAATTGATAAATTAAGATGGACGAACCTTCGATGGAAGGTAAATTGCGGTACTGGATGACTGCATTTTTTTGAGCAATTAAAAGTTCCAGGTCTTCTTGAATGTTGCGAATAATCTTATTCAAATCAATCATTTCATTTGTTACTACCTCACCATCTAAAGAGGAATATATTAGTACACCGTCTATCATAGTGGATAGTCTCGTTGCTGCACTGTCCATTTTATCCAAATATATATTTGCCTTCTCAGGCAAATATGTTCCAAACTCCTCAGTAAGCCGATTACCAAATGTTCTGATCTTGCGTACAGGTTCTTTAAGATCATGAGAAGCTACGTGAGCAAATTGCTGCAGGTCTTCGTTGGAACGTTGCAGTTCTTTTGTTCTTTCATTAATCAATGCTTCCAAATTTTCTTCAATAATCTTTTGTTCATGAACATCAAAACCCACCCCTACAAAGCCTATAAATTGGCCTCCTTGAAAGTATCTTGGATTGCCTTTAAATAAATGCCATCGGTACTCACCATCATGCCGTCTTAACCGAACCGCAGGCAGTGTATAGGGCCTTCGGCCATGGAAAGCAGGCACATAAATATCAAGCATTTCCTGTAAATCATCAGGATGTACAATCCCATTCCAGGCCAGGCCTATGGCATCCTTAAATGTTTGACCGGTATAATCAAGCCAGCTTTTATTAAAGTACGACATTGTGGCTGCGGCATCCGGCTCCACAAGGTAAACAATCATAGGGCTTTGGTCGGCAAGGCTGCGGAAGCGGCTTTCGCTTTCCATTAGTGCTTGCTCCATCCCTTTGCGTTCGTGGATGTCTATGGCAATGCCGAACCATTTTTCTATCTCACCGGTTTGGTGATTGCGGTAAGGCGTGGCCCGGTTTAGAAACCACCGGTATTCGCCGGTGGCAGAACGGTTGCGTTGCTCAACTTCCATTGGCTTGCCCTCTTTGATGGCTTTGCCAAAAGCGGCCATAACAGCAGGCGCATCATCGGGGTGCAGAAACTGCGCTGCTACTTCGGCTACGGTGGCTGGCTCAAACGGCACACCGCTAAACTCCTCCCACCGCTTGTTGAAAAATTCAGTTCGTCCGTGTGCATCGGCTACCCATACTACTTCCTGAATGGCATCGGCCATGAGGCGGAACCGGCTTTCGCTTGCTTCCAGTGCTTTTTTTGCCTTTACCGATTCGGTTACATCCTGGCACAATACCATCACCCCGCTTACCGTGCCATCGGCTTCCTTGTAAGGTTGACATACCAAATTAAGATAGCCTTCTATTTTTTCTCCATCTGCCCAAACTGAGTAAGGAGTATCCTGTAAATAAAGCTCCTCACCGGAATTGCGCACCCCATCAATGATAGGACGGAAATACTCTTCTGTTTCGGGAATGATCTCAAAAAGTTTTTTACCAAAAAGTTCCGCAGCATGGCGGCCTATCAGCTTGCCGTAAGCATCGTTCACAATCTCCACCTTCATCTCTTCCCCCGTTAGTAGAATGATACCAACAGCGGCTTCCCGCACAAGGTTTTGAAAGCGTTGTTCGCTTTCCCGCAATTGTTTATTAAAGGTTGCCTGTGGTGTTACTTCACTGGCAATAATGGCAACACCATCTATTATGCCATTGATGCCTCTTTGGGCCTGGTAAAAAAAATTGTAATAAACCGTTTCTGTTTTTCCGTTTCGCTTGTAAACGACCGGGGTTTCATAGGCATAATAGGGATTACCCGTTTTATAAACTTCCATGAGCAACTTGTCGAAGCCCTGCTCTTTCACCTCGGGAAGTGCTTCAAGCAATGACTTTCCGATAATGTCTTTTCCCTTTCCCCAGCTTTGTAATATAGAATCATTAACAATTTCAATCACCATATCTTCTCCTTTCAAAATGCTGATCATAGAGGGAGAGGAATAGATCATTTCCTGGTATCGGTGTTCGCTTTCTTCAATTTTTTTGCGGGCCATTACCTGGTCTGTTACTTCTACTGCATAAACTAATATGCCATCTATATGTCCGTTTGCATCAGGAGATGCCTGATAGATAAAATTAAAAAAACCTTCTTCCAGCTTACCGCTTTCTCTTAAAAGTGTAACCGGCAATTCATTGGCAATAAAAGGTTCTCCGGTTGTGTAAACCGCATCTAAAATTTCAAAAATGCCAGTTCCTTCCAGTTCAGGCAATGCTTCCCTTATTGGCTTGCCGACAATATCTCTATTGCTAATAAGCTGCAGGTACATAGCATTGGCAAGTTCGTAAATATGCTCCGGCCCACGAAGCACACAAATGATAGCGGGAGCCTGCATAAACAAGTTGCGGACATTTGCTTCAGTTGCCCGGCGCATTGCTACCAGTTTTATTTGCGAAGCCACTCTTGCCAATAACTCTTTTGCCGAAAAAGGTTTTACCAGGTAATCATCGGCGCCGGTTTCATAGCCTTCAATTTTTGATTCTTCACCGGCACGGGCAGTAAGCAAAATGACTGGAATATTTTTTGTTTGAACATTTTCTTTTACGGCTTTCAGTAAGCCAATGCCGTCCATAACAGGCATCAATATGTCGCTTAAAATTAAATGCGGAGCATGTTCTTTTATTTGATGCAATGCCTCCATTCCATTATTAGCGGTAACAACATGATAGTGCTTTTGTAAAAGGTTCTTTATATAAGCCCTCATATCAGCATTGTCATCCACCACTAAAACAGTGGCCGCATCTGCTGTTCTCTCTAAAGATTCCGTTCCGTTGCCATTAAGAACGCTCTGGTCAATTAACGTTGTTGACTCATCTACAAAAGCATTACGAAGAGAAG
>JANPPB010000628.1:0-6837 GCA_031428295.1 Segetibacter sp.
GTTCTTAGAAGCGCCGCCGTTGAAATGGTGTTGTCACCTTCAACATGCAGCGCAGGCATTGCCGCACGTAGCACAAAAGTAAAAGTGTGCGACGCAACGGTAGCTAAATAGTAATGCCGAAGCTAAGTACAAAAGAAATCCTCCGTATTAGTAAAAGCCCTCCAGGCATTAGACAAAGCCGTAGACCTCTGCTACCGCCCCCAACCCTTCATAAACGAAACCAAGCGGATAGAGTATGTGTTTGAGTTGTATGATAAGTATACGAGTGGGATGTTTGCAAATGATAAAAAGAAAACTAAAAAGTAAATTTGCTCCGTAGGAGCATCCTGTTTATAGCAAAAGGGAGATAGCCGTTTTAATAGGCTCCATCGGAGCCGCCTACATAACCGGTCAAGGGGGCACCTACGGAGCCATCAAAAGCCAGCGGGAACATTATTCTATAAAAAGGATGCTCCTAATGGAGCAGGCACTTGACAGAGTTGGAGGCATCTGCTACCGATCAAACTTTCATCAACGAAACCAAGCGGATAGAGTTTTTGTTTGAGTTGTATGATAAGTATACGAGTGGCATGTTTCAAAATCAAAAGGCAAAAGGAAAAAGTAAAAAAGAAGGAAGATGCAGGGTTTCCTTCTCCTTTGGAGAAAGATTGAGGATGAGGGTTGCGAGAGGGCTGGTTGGGGAGGGAAAGATGAAGGTGAAGAAATATAAATGGGTTGAGGGATAAAAATTGCATTGTTATTGGTTATAAAAGTAAATTTGATTTTTGCTTTATGGAATTAAACGGCTACATATCAATTACTATTTTTGGAAAGACATCTGATGGAAATTTAAATCCAAAGGATATTGACATAGCAGAAACCAAGGAACTTTTAACGGATGTGGAAACGCTTCTATTCCCTTCAAAATTGGAAAAAGAAGAACGACCAAAAGTATCGTATGAGGTAAAAGAAGGTTCTGTAAAAAACATCTTTTATATTCCGGTGGCAAAGGCTATTATGTTTACTGCGTTAATGGCTGAAGTGGGTAAACAGGGTTCCATTGAAATTCTGGATTTAAAAGCAGCTACAGTAATCGATAAATGGCAACGGAAAGCCTATACAACTGGCAGGAATTATTCAATTACTTCATCAGTATTTCCGAATAAGCCGATAGTAACAATAAACAAAGAAACACAGTTCATAGCGCCTCAATCTGATTGGGTAACTACCAATGTTTACCTTTATGGTAAAATCTACGAAGAAGGAGGACTTAATAAGGTCAACCTTCATATCATTACCGACAGATATGGTAAACTACCTGTAAGGGCAACAGAAGAACAACTTACTACAGGAGAAAATAAACTTTTTAAAGTTTATGGGGTTTGGGCAAAAGGCAAACAAAATATTTCTACTGGTGAGTTGAAAGATTTGGAATTAATTGATTTTATAAGATACCAACCGGAATATGAAGAAATTGCACTGCAGAAGCAAATTAAAAAAGCTTCAATCAATTGGAGCTCGATAAAAGATAAAGACGCATGGTTAGTTGAAGTAAGAGGGGGTGCAAATGAATAAAATGGGCATAAATAGTATAATGCTGGATACCTCTTTCTGTATCAGGCTTATGGATGAAAGACTATTTACATCAAAACGCCTTATCCTATTTCAAGTATTTTTTAACAGAAAAAATAACAATCCATCTTTCAACAATTGCAGTCGCCGAATACGCAGTAGGTGATGATCCCGCAAACCTTCCAATAGATAAAATACAAATTGAAGCATTTGATTTTAGAGATGCTGCAACTGCCGGTTTACTGCATAATAAATTGATAGGGCAGAAAACAAATATTGTAGGTTATAACAGAAGGATAATTGCAAATGACGTGAAAATATTAGCACAACTTAAAATACGTTCAGTAGATGCTATCATAACTAAAGATGTAGCAAGTTTTTCAAAATTTGTAAAGCCACTTATGGATGCTGGACTTCTTAATGTTAGCTTCTTTGATCTGAATATTCCTCCAAATAAAGTTTTAGGAGAACTCTTCTCATTATAAAATAACCTTCGTTCATACATGACAGCCAAGTAAAAGCCCACAAGGCATTAGACAAAGCCGTATACGGCTGCTACCGCCCCCAGCCCTTCATAAACGAGACCAAACGAATAGAGTTTTTGTTTGAGTTGTATGATCGTTATACTGCTGGGCTACTTGCCAATGAAAAAAAGAAAGTTACTAAAACAAAAGTTCTTAGCTCCATAGGAGCATCCTGTTTATAGCGGAGAATACAAATTGCTTTTCAGGCTCCATAGGAGCCCCAATCGTTCCTGGAACAACATTTATCCTCAAATTCAAGGTGCCCTTCGGAACACCTCGAACAACCCAGGAAACAGCGGCGGCGATTTTGCTCCTATATCATTTAAAACTTTTGAAGTTGCTTATAAAATATTAACGGAAAAGTTGCAGCCGATGGTGTATGACCCGGGGTTTTTAAAGGTTTGATAAAAATGGAATTTTCTTTACAAATCAGGAACCCCCGGCATGCCACGCAGGGCCTGCCCCGCTTTTCGGCGGTGGTCCCATGCCAACACATAAAGCTGTGCTATTCACTTCAACCATGCTACTATCTTATTGGGGCCGCACAGAGTTGCCAAAGGCAAAACCGTTAACTTTAAGAAAAAAAAGAAAATGAAAGCGTCTTTAAAATTGACAGCAGTTTTTGAAGAAGTTCCTGAGGGAGGGTACATCTCTTATATAGAAGAAATTGCAGGTGTAAATTCGCAGGGAGAAACATTAGACGAGGCAAAAACTAATTTAGCAGAAGCACTGGAAATGATATTGGATACGCAAAGAATGCTTTCAAGAGAGGAGCAGCAAAATAAAATTGTGATCAGGGAAAATCTTGAATTTGCCTAATGAAAACGGCAAACTTTATCCGGTATTTAAATCAAAACAACTGCCATTTAATACGAGAAGGAGGAAGTCATTCTATTTTTCAAAATGGCGTAACTAAAAAAATTTCTTCGGTACCACGGCATAAAGAAGTTAAAAATAACCTTGTTAGAAAAATCTGTAAAGACCTTGAAATATCGATTCCTGAAAATTTTCAATAATAGCTTATTTGCGTGGTGCCAGTCTCTCTACGTCCTGCCCGGGGTCTCCTCCTGTTTACGTCCTGCTGGGTCTCCTCCTGTTAGCCTTGTGCTTAGCAGGGACCCCGGCATGCATCGCAGGGTTTCAGGCAAACACACAAAAGCTATGCTATGAAGACCCTGCTTCGACTAAAACTTTATGATACCATATGAAGAGAAGTACCTTTTTGATTTTTTTGATTGAGGAAACAGGAGGCACCTACGGAGCCTTAATTTATTTACTACCTGAATGTATTTCTATAAACAGGATGCTCCTAACGGAGCAGTCATTATTCAGAGCAATTAAAAAAGATTGGTTTAATTTTATTTTATGGCACAACTTACTTATAAAATAAGATTACAAAAGGAACAGGAAGGCGGTTATACAGTTTTAGTACCTTCTTTACCCGGATGTATTACCTACGGAAATAACATAGATGAAGCGATTGCAATGGCAAAGGAAGCTATTGAGCTGTACATAGAAAGCATGGTAGAGCACGGTGAAGAAGTCCCTACTGAAAGTAATACGCTTGAATACTCTATTACAGTTCAGCCTGATATTCCTCAATTGGCATGAGTAAAAGTCCTTCTATTACAGCCAAAGATTTAATAAGATTACTGGAACGAAAGGGATTTGTTTTTGATCGTGCAAAAGGTTCACACCAGATCTATCTACATCCCGAAAAGAAATTACGTGCAGTTGTACCAATGCATACAAAAGACATTCCTACAGGTACATTACATGCTATCTTAAAACAAGCCGGCATTGATAAAACGGAATTAACCAAATAATATATTCGTCCTGCTTGCATCTGCTTCCCAGCTCTCAGTAAACCGCCCCCTTTCTCTTTCTGGCTGCATGTTTCAAAGGGCAGGTTATTCAAGGTGTTAAATCACCGTTGATTGAAGTGTTCCAACAGATCACTTTAATCTTCCATGATAGCAGGACTGCGCCGTTTTGCCTCGAATGTTCCAAACCGCAAGGTTGTTCAAAGTATTATGCTGGCGTCACCTTGAACTTATGGATTGATTGAGGTCTCTGACCTCATTTTAACGCATTATCTGAAGTACTTTTTCCCTGGTGCTTCGCAAGCCTGTCCTTCAGTTGCAGGTGATAACACCTGCCTGGTCTTTGACCTCATGCCTTAGAAGATATTACGAACCCCAGTGCTCTCCGTAGCCCGTTCTGCCGGGATGTTCCAAAGAGAAGGTTGTTCAAGTTGTTAAGCGTAGCATTACCTTAAACTTAGAGTAAACAAAGGGCTCTGACCCCCGTTCTACCCTGATTTTCTACATCGGAAGGTAGTTCAAGGTGTTTAGTCCCACCGTTTGCGGGATCACCTTGAACTTAAGGATAAACAATGATCTCTGACCTGCTGTATATATTGTTTTGCCGGGGTCTTCTTTTAAAACATTAGAGCTTGGTATGTTGCTGGTGTTTAGTTAGAATGATATTATGAGGAAACAATTTCTATCTTCTCAAAAACCGCCTCACCTTTCAAACGCTGAAATGTTACAACAAATTTATTTTCCCCCCCATCAGCACTCAAGATTTCAACGGGCTGATGGATAATGTTTACGTTGATATCCAGGGGGATTTCACTTATTGCTTGTTCAATTATCTGTTCCAGTGTAAAACCCGTACCCATCAAACGGAATCTTCCATTAAAAACCTTCAGGCGACGAATTAGTTCGTCAAACTCATGTGTATTCCCGTAAATCATAGAACGCCGCATTTCCATGTAGTCCTTTTCAAAATACAGATGGATCAGGTCAATAGTTGGCACAAAGTTGAGGGTCTTAGGATGTAATGTTTCGTAGTTCATACCAGAAAGCCGGATATAATGACGTCTATGGGCAACTAAAGCATCAAACAAACCTGTGTCGGTGAGGGCTTCCTTACCGGCAGGCGAATCCATCAACCGCACCAGGTCATAAATATGCCTTGATTGCCTGTCATCATTGACAGCTCCCGGAAATCCTGTCTCGAATTTTTCATGCAATAAAAATGCTTTTTCCAAAATTGTTTTCTTTGGCTCTACTGCAACCACTTCAAATGGTTCCTCACGATAAACAGGATTTGGAAAAAATTCATTGAGCAGGGATTGAACCCAAATCAACGCGTATGGCTCTTTTAAAGAACGTACACTAAATTCCATTTTTACTTCATCTGCCAGGTATGGATGCGGATTATAAAGCGAAGTATAACGAATAAAAAGCGACTGCGGATCCTTATCCGGCAGATCAGCCGGAACTTCGTCAGCAACAATTTCTACAACACCCTTAGCGATACCCAGGTCCGTAAAAGCCTGTGTGATGGCTTCCTTTAATGATGTGCTGGTAAACTGACAGCCCGCCCGTTTCAGCTTTTTGACATAGCTGTGCGTGGGCGCCCTGACATATTCCATTCCGAATGCGGCAGGATCGAGGGCAATATCAATGTCTTCTGAAAACCGTTCAATTAATTTCCATCCCTTGCTTAACGATGTACCTCCTTTGAAAATGCAAAACCGGGCAAACTCAGTTTGAAACAATGCTTTTATTAAGAGCGTCACCCACCAGTCTTTTTCAATGGCCTTGGCCATTATGCCGGCTCGTACAGAAGCCTGCTCCAGAGTAGTGCGCCGCTGCTCATCCGTTAAGGAAAGCCAGCTTGTCATTCGGGTTGATTTATCAGTGAAAAGATAGAGTCATCATCCAGTTCTTTCAGCAGCCGTACCAGGTAATTATATATACGTGCGGGAGCCAGCCGCATGTCATTAAGCAGGTCACCTCTTTCCTCTACTTGTAATATATGTTTGATCCTTATTTTGATATTGTCGGGGATATGTTCCAGATCCAATTCTTCCAGTGCCAGGATCAGCAGACTGCTTAGTTTGCCGACCATGGCCATTTTTTTCGGCGTAGTGGCTTTAAACTCGATGGTAGCATTTCCAATTTTAAGTTTCCGGGGGTGGCCGTCCGTTAGGTATACCAGCTTTGTGGGAACCTGGGTACTGAACCCCAGCTTATTTAGGGCAAAGCCCCCCGCAGGCATGATCTTGACCCTCTCCCGGTTTGCCAGGTTTTGTGCCACGGCCTCCGGAGAAGGCATCATCTCTCCAAGTAAAGGATCGATAAAAGGACTGTAATAAATTCCATGTGCGATCCTTTTAAGCTGATTGGATTTGACCAGTCTGGAAAGAGCCATTTTGATGGCATCCTGAGAACCGGTAGCTCTAAAATCGTTAGGAAAAATAATACTTCCCGGACGAGATCCTGATATTGATTGCTTTATACTCTCCATAGCTGTTACCATGTTACGAATTTACATAAAAAGGTAACAATTATTCATATTCTTATGATTTTAAGAATGTGACAGTGGAGGTGCTAACGCATAAATATTTAAACTTTTTTTAAGATAATTTTTAGGCCTTAGAAAAGAAGGATCACTAAGAGCACGAAGCACCTCGATGGACACTACGTTACGCTTTGTGTTCTTTCCCGATGTCGGTACAAGCCTCCTTTGTGTTCTTCGTGTTCCCTAAGCAAGTGTACGATCAGGAAGTTCACCACTAAGAGGCTTATTTTCCAAAGCGAAAATTCATAGTAACCTGAATGGAAAAACTTGCTACTGTTTAGCCAGCTCCTCCAATGTCCATGGATTGTTTCTCACCCCGGCCTTTTCGCGAATGGTTTTCACATCCAGTGGCGTAACAAAGGGGGCAGTGGTATCGCCGGAACGCCGA
>JANPPB010000629.1:0-4759 GCA_031428295.1 Segetibacter sp.
TTACAATTTCACAGCTTAGAGGCTAATATTAACCCGGATAACGATGCCTCAAGGCAATTGCTAAAAAAGCTTGGTTTTAAGCAGGAAGCATACTTCAAAGAAAATTACTATTATAACGGCCGTTTCCTGGACAGCGAAATTTATTCGTTGGTACATCCATAAGTGCTCCCTCTTTTTCCAATTTTGGCTGTTCTCTTTTTAAGAACAAAAATTATAGCAGGCATTCATTAGATTAATTAACCAGCCGGCTAAAGACTGCCTCACTTACCTGCTAACAAAAGAGTAATCTGTTATTAATATTTTTTAAAAAAGGAAATGCCCAAAATATAGACCAGTTTCGTTTTGGGAAGCCATAGACCCAAAAAGGTAAAGTAATGACCCTATAAAGAATACCTGCAATTGAGCTACAATTTCCTGTTTTAAGCCTCGTTTAAACAATATCCTCTACCCATCCAATAGAGGAAATCCAAATATCCTTTTGTAACCATCCAATATCCTACAAATGAAAAGCCTTTCAATGGCTACATGCGTTGCATTATTATTATGCACCGCATGTACCAAAGTAAAACCCATTGCCCCAACAATTGCTTCTCCCAAGGCTATTCTAACCTCGCAAGCGCCCAGTGCCGAGAACCTTGGTTCTCCACTAAAGGGTACCAATGTTTCGTGGCTGATCGATCCTCTTTATCCAAACATAAAACCTTTAATTACAACCGCACCAAACAGCACCTCTGGGTTTGTAGCTGTAATGATAGATAACGGTGTATTAAATGGAGCAACACCTGTAAATGCGTTTCGTTTTATAGCCGTAAACCTGCAATCAAAATCAACCAAAATTGTTGAAGTAACAACACCCAACGGGCAGGCCATACAGGGCTCATTAGGAAGGGTTACCCGATATGTGTTTGGCACCAATAAAAAATTATATGTTTCAACTGAAGCAGGCACTGGTGGTGGCGGTCATTTGGTTGAATATGACCCAAACACGCAAACAGCTATCGACCTGGGACGCCCCTTTTTAGCTAAAGGAAAATACCTGGAAATATACATGCTAAGCGTTGGTAAAGATGGTGCATTATATGGTGGGTCTTTTGGTGATAATGGCGATGTTTATACCTTTCGCTACACTTACAACCAATCTTTTTATGTAGATAACACACCTATTAACGGCACTTCAAAATATGTGGCTTATATAACAGGCGACGATAAGTTTACCTATGCAACTGTTGGACAGGAAAACTGGTTATTATATGCTATCAACAGGGCAACAGGTCAAAAAACTTTAATGATGAAGTACGAAACTCCTGATGATAGGATTGAATTGACTGCTCATGTTGATGCCTGTTATGCCAAGCACGGATCTACTCATTATAAGTTAAGTGGGGCCACAATGACACCAATGGATAACAGACCACTTACTGAAAGGGTTTTGTATTCACCTTATGATGTAGCAAAGACTGAATTACCAGAATTGGTATGGAAAGGCAACGAGAAAAAATTATACTTTAAACTTAATAATGGAAGCGAAGGCAGCATTTTAATTAACCAGGTTACTGAAGATGTTTACCCAACGTCAACTATGATAGGAGTGAACAATTCCTTGTTCATCAGTGCTTCAAAAGTGCCGGAGTTGGTTTCATATAATCGTACGGCTGGTTTTAAGTACCTGGGAAATTATTCTATAACAGCACATTCAATGGCAGTTATTAATACCTCAAATAATCCCAAATTATTTATGGGTGGTTATCCAAAAGGTGCAGTGCTTGAGTACGATTTAAACAATACATGGACTGTAAATAACCTAACCCCAACGTATACACCTCCTGCAATAACTGAGGTGCAATCTAACCCTCAAAAAATTACCCAGTTTCAGGACGCGGATGCATCAGGTGTACGGGGTTCCATGTATTTGTCGGGTATGTTTTATACAAAGAATGGGTTTTTAATTGCAGGAGGAAACAACGACAGGTTAACTGTTTCGACCAACAGGGAGCTAAGTATAGGCAGTTTGAGGAATGGTATAAAACGCAATGTTTATTTGCCCGAGTTTCAAAATTATGAGTACTCAGGTATGTGTCTTTCAAAAGACTCTAACCTGGCTTATGTAGCTGCAAAATCGGCATCGGGTGCAAACGGTAAAATATACGTGTATAACCCTGCAACAAACAGCATTACAACAAGTCTCGACTTTCCCTTAGGCGCTAGCCCGGGTACCATTAGTGTCTACAGCGATAATATTATTGTAGGTAGTTACGAGGGTACGGTGTACCTGTACGACATCAGCAAGCAAAGCATCATTTTTAAACACGATATGGGCTATAGCCAGAAAATATATTCAATGGTTACGGCACCCGATGGTGCGGTGTGGATCAACTTAACAGGAACCGATGTCTTTAATACCCGCATTGTAAAGCTGGTTATTAAAAACGAAGTAAATAACGTTACTGCAGATGTTTCGTTAATTGCAAACCTCAGCGATGCACATAGGGATGAAAATACCAAGCCCAGTAATATGGTTTTTGTAGAAGCTACGCCTGGAAAATTTGATTTGTATATCTCGGGCCTGAAGTCTTTATACCGGGTTAGCACGTGTTGTGTTAATAGTTAGAATAACATGATTTTACCCGCAGCAGATTTAAGCATCATCAATACTTTATTTTCGCTGCGAAAAGCTCTTTTTTTCCACTAACTAAATTGGATAGTTGAAAAATAAAAGCTTGATAAAGTAGTAAAATATGTTATCGATTTACAGCAAAATGCCGCAGGTTGGCACCACCATATTTACGGTAATGAGCCAGTTGGCTCAACAATATAATGCGGTTAACCTGGGCCAGGGTTTTCCTGATTACGAAATGGATGGCGCTTTGATTGAGTTGGTTAATAAGGCAATGGTTGATGGTATAAACCAATATGTACACATGGCCGGCCTGCTGTCGCTTAGAGAAAAGCTGGCCGAAAAGATCTTTAATTTATATGGCAACCAGGTTAATGCCGAAACGGATATTACCATTACTCCCGGTGGCACGTATGCAATTTTTACTGCCTTAACAACCATTTTACAAAAAGGTGATGAAGTGATTGTATTTGAGCCGGCCTATGATAGTTATATACCTAATATCGAAATAAACGGGGCTGTGCCTGTACTGGTACAATTGCAGTTTCCGGGCTATTTAATTCCGTGGGATGAAGTGCGGAGTAAAATTACCAGTCGTACAAGGGCTATCATTATTAATTCGCCCCACAACCCTACGGGTAGTATTTTAAGTGAAGAGGACATTGTGCAATTAAGGAAAACAGTGGAGGGCACTAATATTTTCATCATAAGCGACGAAGTATACGAGCATTTGATTTTTGATGACCTGCCACACCTAAGCATGTTGCGATATGCTGATTTGATGGAACGAAGTTTTGTTTGCTTTTCGTTTGGCAAAACATACAATTGTACTGGTTGGAAATTGGGTTATTGTGTAGCAGCACCACAATGGATGGCAGAGTTTAGAAAAGTACATCAGTTTAATTGCTTTAGTTGCAATAGCCCTGCACAGGCAGGCATTGCAGCATACCTGGACAAAAAAGAGGCGTACCTGAACCTGGGAAAGACCGTGCAGCAAAAGCGGGATTTTTTTGCTGATTTAATGAAACAAACTGCTTTTAAATCTTTGCCCTCGCATGGAAGCTATTTTCAGTGTTACAGCTATGCCGCATACAGCAATTTGAGCGATAATGATTTTGCCATGATGCTGCTAAAAAAATGCGGAGTGGTTACAATACCGGTTTCGGCTTTCTATAAAAATGCAAAAGACGATAAGGTTATTCGCTTTTGCTTCGCTAAAAAACAAGAAACATTACGAATGGCTGTAGATAAATTAATGGATTTGGATGTAGGAATGGTTGATTAATGGTTAGGGATAGCCAAAGGATGATGGATAAGTAAAAAACCAGTAGCACAATGTTACTGGTTTTGCTTTTTCGGGGTTGTTTCATATCGGCTTGAAAGCCAATGCATGCTGCTTACAAGAAGCCTTGCAAAAGGTGTTGGGTGAAAAGGAGGGTAATAAATTCAGGTACTTATTGAAAAACAGATGATCAGCCAGCCGGTGTAATTAAGGATAGGGTTGAAACACGATTTAGGTTAAAAGGAGCGCTGTGTTAATGATGTTACTTTTGTAAAGTTAGCATTGCAACCATTCATGTTCTATTAAAACCCCTTTAAAACAAGTTAAAAATGCCTGTAAGCTTCAATACTTGAAATACAGAGTAAACCTTAAATACCAAAAATAAGAATGCTACCTGCTATAATGCGCTATCTCTATAAGTTTAACCTCCTTGCAAAAATTTGGCTTATCCCCTTTGCAACCCTCAATTTAGAATAAATAACCCGCCATTCAAATAAGTATTTTACCGACTGTCCATTATTTCTCGCTGGGAGAAATAGCAAAATAATGCTTTTACATTGATAAACAATACGTTAGGTTAAACTCAATATTTGCATGTGCCAGCTACTAAAAAAAATATGGTACTTTGTATTGCATAGTATTAAATAATTGTTCATCTTTGTGTTGTTGTTAGAGAATTACGCCACAGAATAAGTATTACAGGACTGGGTTTCGGGATCAGAAATTGGGATGTAAGGACACAAAAAATTGAAACAGTTATAACGCTTGCAAAAAAATTACAAAACCAGGGTTCTTAACCGAGCCATTAAAAACTCCGACGATGAACATTGATAACACACAAAGTCAGATGAGAAAAGGGGTAT
>JANPPB010000630.1:0-3694 GCA_031428295.1 Segetibacter sp.
CTGATAAAAGCAGGGCTTGCTTAATAAACCGAAGGCTTTTATTTCTTTTGCATGGCTTTTTTACCCGGCTTCAAAATAACTTTAGTCCAGCCTTTATCACGCTTATCAAAATGTTTGTAGGCTTCGGGAGCTTCTTCTAATGAAATTTCGTGCGAGATAATAGATGAAGGCTTGGCTTTTCCTGCCGATATCAGTGCACATAATTCCCGGTTGTATGATTTTACATTGGCTTGTCCTGTAGCCATTCGCTGGCCTTTCATCCAAAAACTTCCAAAGTCAAAATCCATGTGTCCTTTTTTCTGAAGCGTTTCTTTTGACTTGGGGTCTTTCATTACAAACACACCCACCACACCAATTGATCCGGTCGCTTTTACAGCCTTTACCAGGTCGTTCATGGTAGCATTAGAATGTTCTTCACCATGTTTATCGCAACATTGGTAACCAACACATTCGCAACCCCTGTCGGCACCCAATCCCTCTGTAAGTTCAAGAACTTGCTCAACAGCCGAACCTTTAGAAAAATCAATTGCAATTGCCCCTAAATCTTCTGCAAGTTTTAGCCGGTCTTTTTGATTATCCACTACCATAATTTTTGCAGCCCCCTTAATGGCTGCAGAATGAGCGGCCATAAGTCCAACCGGTCCAGCGCCATAAATAACCACAGACTCCCCGGGTTTTACACCAGCCAGTTCAGTTGCATGGTAGCCTGTTGGAAAAATGTCTGATAACATTACATAATCATTTTCTTTTTCAATAGCGTCTTCCGGTAGTTTAAGGCAGTTAAAATCGCCATAGGGCACCCGCAGGTATTCTGCCTGCCCACCGCTATAAGGCCCCATTCCGGCAAATCCGTAAGCAGCACCCGCAGTACCGGGATTCATAGTAAGGCAAAAACCGGTAAAACCTTTTTCGCAATTTTTGCAATGGCCACAACCAATATTAAAGGGCAGGCATACCATATCGCCCACTTTAATATTGGCTACCGCTTTACCCACCTCCACCACCTCGCCTAAATTTTCATGGCCAAGTATTTTGCCCGACTCCATATCGGTTCTTCCTTCATACATATGCAAATCGGAGCCGCAAATATTGGTTGAGGTAATTTTTACCAATACATCCGTCGGTTGTTCAATAACTGCATCCGGCATTTCTGCAACCCGTACATCATAGGGGCCGTAATAAACAAGTGCTTTCATTTGTAATAATTTAATGATAAATAAAAAATTAAAATAATTCCGTAGGAAGGATTATTAAAAATTTTCATACCATCTTCAAATTAAATTGACACTCAGCAGCCTATTAAAAAAATGAACTGAGAAAGTGAAATTTTAGGTATAAGTATGAGGATTTTTATATGCATAATGGATAGGCACTAAATTTTCGCTCATGTAGTTATCAAATAAAGTGATCTTAGTTGCCGGCTTTTCTCATGCAATGTGACGTGGTTAGAGTTAGCCTAAAAAGTGCTAAGAAATCAGTCAGCCTTACAATTTCATAAAATGCGGTTAAGGCGTATTTATTTTTGGACTTTTTGTTTTTCATGTGTAGAATTGGGAGCCCCTTAATTAAAAGCATGAAGTACGTTCTTTCACCAAACCTTCCACAACATTACAGCCCCGCTTCCCTGTACCATAATAATACAAAGGGTAATTAGCATAAGGTGCGGCAATTGGCTGTTTCATTGTCCCTGTGCTTATTGCTTACTTTTTATACTTGTAAAAGTCACAAAAGAAAGCTTTTAGGATATGTTGAAATAAATTCAGCATTACCGCTCAACGCGTAACCAAAAGTTAGTTACTATCTGACGGATTTTCTTATTGCAAGTAATTAATTATCAGGGGTTGTAACCCGAAACCTTTTAGGTGGAAAGTATTAGCCAAAGAAGGTTCTAAGAAATGGTGTTATAAAATCCATTTTTTAAATGGTTCCGGTTTTATCCAAGAAATATGTAGGATGAAATTGTTTCTGTGCATTATTGACAACTGAGCTAATTTCAAATATAAAATGTCGGGGTTCACTTTCTTATGCCCATAGCTAAAGAGGAGACTCCCGGCAGGATAAAAGGCTTTGGAGGTTGTTTCATTTATCGGAACAGCTTTAATGCCTTTTGCATATATTTTTACTCAAGAAAAATCATCATTCAAAAAACATTATGAAAATAATTTTTATCTACCTTTTATCACTGGCCATTGGGTGCAGTTGCC
This sequence comes from Segetibacter sp., assembly GCA_031428295.1. Taxonomy (GTDB): domain Bacteria; phylum Bacteroidota; class Bacteroidia; order Chitinophagales; family Chitinophagaceae; genus Segetibacter. Next base: position 2,205 of record JANPPB010000630.1, read on the forward strand.
TGGCACAAAGCATTAATAATAGCAAATCAACTGATGTTTTAAAAAATGAATCTGCAACAACCATACAAGCAAATTATGATGCATATAAAAAAATTGCATTCAGTATATGGGATTATGCCGAATTGGGATATAAAGAGATGAAGAGTTCAGCCTTACTCCAAACCACTTTAAAGGATAATGGTTTTACGGTGGAAGCAGGTGTTGCTGGAATGCCCACTGCATTTGTAGCAACCTATGGCAGCGGATCACCTGTTATAGCTATACTTGCCGAGTATGATGCTTTGCCAGGGTTAGCGCAGGATAGATCTCCTGTAAAAACACCCATTGTAAATAAAACTGATGGGCATGGTTGTGGGCATCATTTGTTTGGTACAGGTTCTGTAGCCGCCGGTATTGCTATACAAAAATTAATAGCAGCAGGAAAAATAAAGGGCACAGTAAAAGTATTTGGTTGCCCTGCCGAAGAAGGGGGCAGCGGAAAAGTATATATGGTTAGAGAAGGTTTGTTTAATAACGTAGATATCGTGCTGCATTGGCATCCGGCCGATAATAATTCCGTGACTTACACCAGTGCTTTGGCTAATAAGTCGGCTAAGTTTAGGTTTTATGGTATCGCATCACATGCTTCTATGTCGCCGGAGCAGGGGCGTTCTGCATTAGATGCGGTGGAGGCTATGGATAATATGGTAAACCTAATGAGGGAACATGTACCACAGGAAACCCGTATTCATTATGTAATTACAAGCGGTGGTAAAGCCCCTAATGTTGTACCTGATTTTGCTGAAGTATATTATGTTGTTAGAAACCCTGAGAAAGCTTTAGCAGTATCAATATTTGACAGGGTTGTAAAAGCCGCAGAGGGTGCTGCTCTTGGTACAGAAACAAAAATGGAATATGAGATAATTTCCGGAGTACACGACCTGCTCATTAATAAAACACTTGCAGCAAATATGCAAGCCAATTTAGAAAAAGTAGGTGGCGTAAAGTACACACCAGAAGAAAATATTTTTGCTCAAAAAATACAGGAAAGTTTTTTGGGTAAGCCTTCTTCAATAGATTCGGCAGGTATTGTAAAGGCCATGCACATTCAAAAAAATCAAGGCTCAACTGATGTGGGCGATGTAAGTTATACCGTACCCACAGTAGGCCTGGAAGCTGCTACCTGGGTGCCCGGCACCAGTGCCCATAGCTGGCAAGCCGTTGCCTGTGGCGGCACTGATATTGGTATAAAGGGTATGATGGTAGCAGCAAAAACATTGACTTTTACCGCAATTGATTTGTTTACAAACCCTGCATTAATAAAGAAGGCAAAAGAAGAATTTATCCAGACAAAAGGCAACTACCAATATAAAGCATTGGTTGGCGATAGAAAGCCGGCGTTAAATTATAGGGATTAATTGACCCGACTTCGTGCATTACGCCCTAAAGGGAAGGCCAGTTATTTAATTGGTACTGATTTGATGCTACTGCAAGGCAAAAAACTAGAATGC
>JANPPB010000631.1:0-6743 GCA_031428295.1 Segetibacter sp.
CATAAAACGTTTGATAAATTTTATATCCCACCTGCGTGGCTTGCTTATCCAATCGTCATCCACGGCATCAGTGGCAATAGTCATTGCCGGAAGGTCTGTCATTAAATTTGTGAGTAGAATTTGTTTAGGCAAAAGGGGTAAAAATGGTAAAAACAAAGAGGCACCTGCCATGCTAAACATGTTGCCAAAATTGGCGCTGGTTGCCATAAAAATATATTTCTGCGTATTTGCAAATGTTCTTCTGCCTTCCTTCACACCTTCTATCAATACATTCAAATCATGGTCTAACAAAACAAGATCGGCAGCCTCCTTAGCAACATCTACTGCTGTATTAACTGATATACCAATATCTGCGGCATGGAGTGCAGTTGCATCGTTTATGCCATCGCCCATATAACCAACTACTTTGCCGGCTTTTTTAAGAGCAAGTATGATCAGTTGCTTTTGAAGGGGTTCAATTTCTGCAAACACATCAGTTTTTAAAACATGGTATCTTAATGCCTCTACACTCATATTTTTTAAATCGTTACCAGACAGAACAACTGAATTGTTTAAACCAACTTTTGCTGCCATGCTTTTGGCAATAAGCACATTATCTCCTGTAATAACTTTTAAAGCAATTCCCAGTCCGTTTAATTTGGCAATGGTTTGTGCAATGCCCTCTTTTGGTGGGTCAAATAAAGTAACAAAACCCGCAAATACCATATCCTTCTCATCTTCTTTACGAATAGGACCATTGTTATTCCATTTTTTATATGCTACACCCAGCGTACGATATCCTCCGGCACTAAAGCTTTCGTACGATTTATGTAGTTGCTCTATAACTTCAGCTATAGGTATGGGTTTGCCCTCAACGTTCTCTGCCAGGCTGCATATCTCTATAATTTTATTTACTGCACCTTTGGTAATCATCTGCACTTGTTCATCTCCTGAAACTAAAAGGGTAAGTCGTTTTCGTATAAAATCGTAAGGTATCTCATCCAATCTTTTTACCTCTTTATAGTCGGCAAGTTTAAGCGCCGCTATAGCCTCGTCAATTGGGTTTTTAAACCCCTGCTGCAGCGTAGCATTTATTTTGGCTAATAGTAATACTTTATTGTTTGCTTTTTGATAACAGTCTGTTCCCTTATATACTTCAACCTTACCCTCAGTTAAGGTGCCGGTTTTGTCAGAGCACAATACATCCATGCTTCCAAAATTTTCAATCGAATTCAGTCGTTTAACAATCACATTCTTCTTTGCCATTTTTCGGGCACCCTGCGCAAGATTTACGGTAATAATTGCAGGCAGCAATTGAGGAGTTAACCCAATAGCAATTGCCAGTGTAAACAAAAAAGAATCAAGAACAGGTTTGTGAAGCAATACATTAATACCAAATATTAACACCACCAGCACCAGGGTTATCTCCATTAACAGATAACCAAAATGCCGGATACCTTTTTCAAACTCTGTTTCGGGTGAGGCAATTTTTAGGGTTTGAGAAATGTTGCCAAACTCAGTCTTAATACCCGTACGCATAACTAATGCGTTTGCACTACCGCTTACTACATGCGATCCCATGAACAATGCATTAGCTCTTTTGGCCAATACAGTTTCGGCTGGCAATACACCTACCTGCTTTTCAACAGGAAACGTTTCTCCTGTAAACGCAGCTTCATCTATAAACAACTCGTTCGACTCTATTAACAGGCAGTCTGCAGGTACAATATCACCGGCATCCAGAATGATAACATCGCCGGGTACAATATTTTCAATAGGTATCTCTCCTGGTTTTTTATCGCGAATAACATTTGATGTAAGTCTTACCATTGCAAGCAATTGTGTTATAGCATCGCCTGCTGCTTTCTCCTGCCAAAAACCTAACCCGCTGCTTATAAAAACTATTGCAATAATGATAATAGCATTTGTTTTATCCTGAAGTACATAAGATAAAATGGAAGCCAGCAATAGTATAATGGTGATAGGGTTTTTAAACTGGTTTAAAAACAGGAAAAGTGAGGTTTGCTTTTGGTCAGACTTAAAAGAGTTACTTCCGTATTTGTTTTTCCTGTCTTTTATTTCGGTTGTAAGCAATCCTTCTGAACGGGAGTTAACCTGTTTAAACCCTTCTTCAATTTTTAAGGACCAAAATGCAAGGGTACCATCAATAATTGTATCATTCATAAAGAAATTTTCAATTAACCTGTAGTGGAAGTGTAAGGTAGTGGTAGTATTATTATAAGGGGGTTATTCATTCTATCTACAAGGGGCCACAGGGCTCAAAATGGAGCTGTCATTCATCATATTTTGATGGTTGCACCTTGCGCAGGCAAGGCCGGATAAACTGGCACCTGTATGCATCAGTAGTGTTAGCTACAAAACCAATAGAATGCTATCCTAATTCAATTTTTCGGTTGAATGTACTGCTAAGTGAGCTTAAGGGAATTATCCAAAAAGTGTTGTCGACATCGTTAAAAGACCTGGAACTAAACGAGTTTGTTACCCAAACCGTGTATTCCACCTCACAGGTTACGGTAGAATACGAATTGACGAAATACAGCCAGTCGCTTAACGAGATTATGATGAAATGCGTGAATGGGGAATGCACAGAAAGCACATGATGAGCGACAAACAGTTAGTACACAAGGTGGGTGAATGGTGGAGGTGTAAGGGTTACGGGGCGGCTGTTTTGGTATAAATTAGCATTCTTGTTGTTTGGCCCGCCGGGGGCAAAACCCATGTTGTGTTTAAATAATGCTACAGACTGGTTTGTATGCAGGCCGTAGATGGATGAAGCCTTAATCACGGGTAGTTCGAACCAGTCAAATGAGGCCATAAAACCGCCGGGGATTGTAATAATGCCCGGCGGGTTCTTTTTGCTTGTAAGGCGATTAACTATTATTTAGCAGGGAGTGCCATTAATAAATCAGCTCCTAAGGCAGCCTTAACTATTATCGATAGCCAACTATTATTTTGAGCTTAGTTTGGGCTGGTAAGTAAGTAATTCAGACCAGCGTTTTTCCACAGCATCGGCATAGTCTTTTAAATAGGTGTCCCATGCATTAGCGCCGTAAACACTATTAAATCTTTCGGTCATAGGTTTGCGATAGTTATGGTCTAATTCTTTTAAGCCATTTTTTAACCGGGTAACGGTTATAAATCCGGGATCGCCTGAAGCAGTGAGCGAATAAACCGCTACAGACTCGTTACCGGCTTCCCAAACTGTTTTTAGTTTTTTAATTAATTCTGTTACGGCATTTACTTTACCCGGTTTGGGTGTCATGTGGGTAATCATAATCTTGTCTGCATAATCAGTTAGTTGTACGCTACTGTAATCGGATTGGAAATCGTAAAAACCACTGGAGTAGTGATCCGTAACCAAAGGTGCTACACTCATATTCCAATCGGCTGTATGAGCAGGGTTAATTTCGCCCCTTCCGTCAATAGTTGCCCAATTGGAGGGACCTTCCGTAATCATATATCCGCCTGCATCGGGGCCTGTTTCAATGGACCATACCCGCCAATGCCAGTCACCCGTATGATATTTTTGAGCATGGGCACCCAGCGCCTTTTCAAATGCTACCGTTTTGTCGGGTTTGCAGAAGTAACGGCTTGCGTTTAGAACAGTTTTGGTTTGGCTGTTGCTTACCAATGGAGCAAGCAATAACAACATTAATAACTTTTTCATGGCAAATAATTTTGGTTTAGAGTTGAAATTTGTTTTGAGAAAATGTGAGGCGTACATAAGGTAGAAAGAACTCTTTACAAATCATAATTTGTTCACCTTTCTACCATTATGAACTTTATTAGGCTGAGAGGTTTTGTTTGGTTGCAACGATTATTCGCACATCGTTTAAGCGTAATCCGTATGATTTTGAGAATAACCTCAAACACAGTATAAATGAAGTTGTCTAATCTCATGCATTTGCAAAACTTGCCCCTTATGCAGCAAGCCATGTTAATAATTTGTAATTTTAAGTCTAACTGTTTCTATATGCTTTACAATAAAAACGAATTACTGACTTTGCCATTGGATGAAAGAAAAGAGCTTGCAAGCGATTTAATTGACAGCATTCTTGCAGATGAAACCAAACCAGTTCCGGATTGGAAGAAAGAATTAATACAGGAAAGGATTAGATACCACAATGAAAATCCTGCTAATGGTATAGAATGGAATGAATTGAAAAAGCGATATGGCAGATGAAGCACTGGAAATAATTATTGAAGACTTAGCCCAACTTGATTTGCATGAGGCCTATAAATGGTATGAGAAAGAAAAAACAGGATTAGGTGAAGAGCTTTTTGATTTTTTTGAGGAATGTATATTAAGAATAGAAAAAAATCCCTTTCACGCTTCAACGTATGATAACACCTGCAGAAGCGCAACGTTAAAGCGTTTTCCGTACGAGATTATTTACCTGGTTAATGATCGTACATCTGAGATTAATATTATAGCGATAAGTCATCAGCATCGAAAACCTGATTAGTTTAAAAAAAGAAAATAATCCCCCCGTTCTACCGGTTGTGCTACTTGATGTTCCAGATGTTTCGACCATGTTGTTCCAGGTGTTCCATTTTTACGTTATAAAAAGTGTTTATAGGGGCATTTTGTACTTAATGCTCAATGCTCTTCTTCAAACAACCAAATTTGAACAAGCGGATAAAAAGCAGAAATTAAATATCAACTGCAGGTTGTTTAAGCAGAAGTTTTCTACCAACCCAGTTGTTACATTCACCACTATCCAAATAACCTTCTATACATATACTATGCATTTTAATAGCAGGCTGAACAGCTATCAAAACCTTGTTTATTACCTCCTTCAATATCAACATTTCAGTTTCATGACCAGTTTTAATAGTTAGCTATCATTTTATATCTTACTAAGCCCGTAACAAAAACATCTATCACTTTCTAAATTTTATTTTATGGCCAATCCTGAACATTTACAAGAAATTCTTAAAGGTGCTGAATCCTGGAATGCCTGGCGTAAAGCCAATCCTTACCTGGAATGTGACCTCTCCAAAGCTGATTTGCAAAAACTTGATTTATCTGGAGCAGATTTTAGTGATGCAATTTTAGAAGATGCTATATTCTACCAGACTAAATTAGAGGGTGCCAAATTTTACCTTGCAAGAATGAAGAATGTTGATTTGGGGGGATGCAATCTTATAAGCGTAAACATGATTAATGCAGACCTTAGCGATGCATGCCTTGATGAAGCATCGCTCATGCGTGCTAATATGGACAATTGTACTTTAGATCGGGCATCACTTGTTAAAGCAAAAATGAAAAATGTAAAATTGAACGGGGCAATTATGGAAGACTGCAACCTGTCAGAAGCAGACCTAACCTGCGCAGACCTAACAGAAGCAATAATTAATATTTCAGACCTAAGTAATGCAAATCTCTCTGGTGCCCTTTTAACCAGGGCCTCGCTAAGTGGCTCTCTTTTAACAGGAGCCAACCTTCAAAATGCTAACCTTGATAATGCTTACCTCTACAATGCGGATTTAACCGGTGCAGACTTAACCATGGCTGACATGGTGGATACTGACTTTACTAAAGCCACCGTAACAGGCTGTAAAATTTATGGTATTTCTGCATGGAATGTAAACATGGATGAAGCCGTTCAGAAAGACCTCATTATTTCTAAAGGGGATGAACCCGTTATTACCGTGGACGATATAGCTGTTGCCCAGTTCATCTACCTCATCATTAATAATAAGAACCTGCGCAACGTACTTAACACTATCACCTCCAAAGGCGTGTTGATACTTGGCCGTTTTTCAGAACCGCAGCGTAAAGCAGTGCTTGATGGTTTACGGGATAAATTGCGCCATTTTGATCTATTGCCAATGGTGTTCGATTTTGATCGCCCCACCGATAAGGACTATACCGAAACCGTACAGACCCTGGCCGGCTTGAGCATGTTTGTAATTGCGGATCTTACAAGTCCTAAGTCAACTCCCCTTGAGTTGGAGGCCACAGTAAAGCAGTTTAAGATACCCTATGTGCCCATCATAGATATTAGTGTAGACAAACGTGCCTTTGCCATGCTTGTAGATTTGCAAAAATCGTTTCACTGGGTATTGCCCACCCTTCAGTACGAAACAATGGAAGACTTGTTAGACGAAGAAAACCTCAAAAATTATATCATTGATCCCGTTAATAAAAAACGTGAGGAGCTAAGGAAAGCCAAGAGCGACGAACCGGAAACCATTTTGATCCGGAAGAAAGCAGTTATTACTCCTACTGGTTAATTCTAATTGAGTTTAGTAAACCTGTTTGTCGAAGCAGTCTTCATAATAAACTCAGGCCTTATGAGTTCGTCCGGTGAGGTCTGTTTTATAAAGCTTTATATGCCCGCAAGAGACCCCGATGTCTTAAGGTTATCGGGGTTTCGTACAGTATAATTTGTCACCCGTTTCAGGTGCATTTCAAAATTTCGTTTTATTTGGTAACGGGCTTACATTCTCCATGCATCATCGGTTGTGTCCTCAGTTGTACCCTATAATGCCAGGCATCATTTTTTCTGCAACTGCTAACAGCGTTGATCAATTAATTTTAACAACCATTTAAAGGCATCTTTCAAATTATTATACAACCACTTAAAGTAGCTTAACTATTGTGAAATACATTCCTTCCCTTTCAAAATTATTGTTGGTGAGTATGTTTGCTGTGATGATTGCTTCGTGCTCCACGAGTTCACAAACAGCTTCGCCCAACCCAAGCTATAATAAGGAAAATCTTCCCGTACCATTCC